>QEUY01000699.1 GCA_003577365.1 Chloroflexota bacterium
AACTGAGCGCCGAGCCGGAAGCCGAGCCGAGCTAGATCTGTGCCGTAGCCAGGATATCGGCCTGCGCCTTGAGCAGTTGGCCGATGCCCATCTCCGCCAAGAGCAGCATGGCGTTGAGCGCGCCGCGGCTAAAGGGTTGGCCTTCCGCTGTGCCCTGAACCTCGACAAAGCGGCCATCGGCGGTCATGACGACGTTCATGTCCACATCGGCGGCCAGGTCCATCTCATAGTCGAGGTCGAGCACGGCTTTACCGTTGAGCAGCCCGACGCTGACCGCGGCCACGCCCTGTTTGAGCGCGCCCGGTTCGATCACACGCCGTTTCTCCAAACGCAGGATCGCCAAGGCCAAGGCCACATAGCCGCCGGTGATCGAGGCGGTACGCGTGCCGCCGTCGGCCTGGATCACATCACAGTCGACGATGATCTGCCGCTCGCCCAGCTTATTCAGGTCGGCAGCCGCACGCAGGCTGCGCCCGATCAGCCGCGTGATCTCCTGCGTGCGCCCCTTGGGGGTCAGCGTTTCACGCTGGCTGCGCTGTTGGGTGCTGCGCGGGAGCATGGCATATTCCGCCGTGATCCAGCCGTGGCGCTCTTTGCCATATTTGAGCCAGCGCGGCAGGCTCTCGTCGACGGTGGCGTTACACAGCACCTTGGTATTGCCCATGCAGACGAGCACCGAGCCTTCGGGATAGATCACATAGTCCAGCTCGAAACGGAGCGGGCGCAGTTCGTCGAGCGCGCGTTCTGGAGAGGGCACGACGCATCCTTTCTGAGTGTGGGGTCTGGCGACCGCGCCGCGCAGATGGGCGGCGCTGCATGATCGCCATTATCCGCGTTTGCCGTTTCAGCGGCAAACCGGCCTGGGCAACGCCCGCCCTGGAGACACAGCTCGCTGGAATACAAAAAACCCTTCCAAAGACGGAAGGGTTTCCGAGTGGAGCTAAAGGGACTTGAACCCTTGACCTCTACAATGCCATTGTAGCGCTCTCCCAACTGAGCTATAGCCCCGAGCAACCGCTATTCTATTGGTTTCGCCTGCCCTCGTCAAATCCGGCCAAGTTCCAACTGCTTGGCGTTCGATTGGGCCAGGTGTGGTGGAGCTGAAGGGACTTGAACCCTTGACCTCTACAGTGCGATTGTAGCGCTCTCCCAACTGAGCTACAGCCCCGCTCGACTCACAGAGCCATAGTGTACCCCCAAGCGGCGATTTGGTCAAATTGGCACGCTTCAGTCTGGCAATCCATCTCGTCTTACACCGCCTCGTCTTATACCGCGTCTACCGGATTTCCCGTATATACCTGGCGGATCCGCCAGGGTCGCGGTGCAGGATGTGGCAGGCCAAAAACTGGCGCTTGCGCCGTTGTGAATGTGCAGCGGGATGCGTAACCTTGACTCAACACCGGCGCTTTGCACCAGAACACATCCGGTGGGTACGAATAAACAACATCAAACCACAGCACAGTCCCCCAGACCTGGGACACAGGCTCAGACATCAGCGTAGGAATCCGGTCTGAGTTCTAGGTCAGAAATGTCAAACAGGGGCAATCGGTTCCTGATAGACTGTAGACAACATAGACTGTAGACAACAGCCGGAATACCACACAGAGCCGGTTGAATCAACTGTAGGGAGGCACAACCATGAACGCTCGCCGCATTAGCATCCTCGTCCTCAGCCTGATTTTGATCGCTGCCGTGTTTGCCGGTGCGATGAACGTGCTGAGGGGAGAGACCGAGCCGGTTGTCCGGCCCCAACTGGCGAACGTGCGTGACTATAGCCCGGCAGCCCAAGGGCCTAGCTACGCCGTCGACGGCGGCGCACTCTTCGCCGGCGTTCCTAACTACTGGACTCAGGTGCAGACCCCTGCCGGCGTGATTGTCAGCGCCGTGGCGGTGGACGCCCAGAACCCTGATCTAGTCTACATTGGCGCGGCCAACGAAATGGCGATCTACCGCTCGACCGACGCGGGCGACTCCTGGGACCGCATCCCTCTGACGAGCGAAGCGATCGGCGGCGTGACTGATCTCGCGCTGGACAGCGTGCAGCGCCTGGTCTATGTCGGCACCGATACGGCGGGCGTCTTCCGCCTGCGCGATGTCGGTTCGAGCGTGATTGTCGGCGGCCAACTGCTGCTGGAAGAACCCGTGGTTGAGGTGGCAGCGGACAGCACGGGCAAGGGCATGGCCTTCGCCCGCACCCAGTGGAATCTCTACCGCGCCGAAAACTTCGGCATGACCTGGACAACGGTGACCAATCTCAAGAGCGTGCCGACGGCGCTGGCCATTGCCAACACCGAACCGGCGAAGGTCTATGTGGGAACGATGGACCGAGGCCTGCTGGTCAGCGAGGATGGGCAGACCTGGACAACCGCCAACGAGGGTTTAGGTCTCGTCCCCGGTTCCCGCCTGCAGGTCAACGACCTGGCGGTCGACCCGCAGCAGCCGGAAGTGGTCTATGTCGCCACCAGCTATCTGTATGGCACGAGCGAAGTGCACGAGGCCCCTGCCGGCGTGGCGATGAGCACGGACAGCGCCGAGGCTTTCCACCCCATCGCCGGTCAGATGGATGTCGTCGTGGCAGACCTGATGCCGGTGCCTGGGATGACGGGTGCGGTCTATGCGCTGACCACTCAAAGCCGCACGCCGCTGGCCCTGGGCAATGCGCCGGTCGCCACCGAGGTCGCCGTAGCGCCTGCCGCCGAGAGCGGGCTGAGCTTCAGCGCCATCCTGGCGTGGATCGTCGCCGGTCTGGCCGCGGCCGCCCTGGCCTTTGC
>QEUY01000700.1 GCA_003577365.1 Chloroflexota bacterium
ACTTGGTGGCGGACGGCCAGGTGCTGCCCAGCTTCATCTTCCCCAACGATCTGAAGGTAGATGTCGTGATCACCTACACTGAAGCGCAGGCCAAATTGGTCGACGAGGAGCAACTGACGCTGATGGTCTGGAACCCGACCACCAAGCTGTGGGAGGATGCCGCCTGCGGCGAGGTCGTGCGCCAGCCGGAGACCAACCAACTGACCGTGCCCATCTGCCATTTCAGCCGCTTTGGCGTCTTTACGCCCGTCGAGCAGGCCTTCCTGCCGTTGATTGAGCAGTAGTCGCGCCGGTGGTCCGGCGGCAGGGAGCCGCACGCCGCGGCGTGCGGCTCCCTGCCGCTGATCTGAACCAAGCATAGAGAGGAGAATAGGCTTTGTCAAACGCGCTGTAGACCTCCGTAGACCTCGGCGCGCGCAGATACGCAGCTAGGCGTGACTGCTTTTCGCCGCCGTCGGCCCTGGCGTATAATGCTCGGCACGAACCGTTGCCGCCCTGCGCCGTCTCACTCGTTGCGGCCAGTTTGATCTTTGGAGAGGAACGAGGATGAATTCACCAATGGCGACCTTGCGCCAACGCTATGCGGATCTGCTGGTAAGCACCGGTTTGAATCTGCAACCCGGCCAGTCTCTACGGATCGGCGCGGAATTGGCCCACCGCGATCTGGTGCGCGATGTCGCCGAGGCTGCCTATCGCGGCGGCGCACCCTATGTGCAGGTGGACTGGCAGGACACACCGCTCGCCAAGGCGCGGCTGGTACACAGCCAGCCCGACCGGCTGAGCTATTTCCCCGACTTTGAGGTGGCGCGCCACCGCCAGATGATCGACGAAGGTTGGGCGCGGCTGTCGCTGGTGGGGCCGGAATTCCCCGATCTGCTCGACGATGTGGACCCGGCGGCGATGCGCACGGTAGCGGTCACCCGGTCACAGAAGATCAAGTTCTATATGCAGGCGGTGATGGCCAATCAAGTACAATGGTGTGTGGCCGCCGTGCCCACCCCCGCCTGGGCCGAGAAGGTCTTCCCCATGCTGCCGCCCGCGCAGGCGTTGGACGCGCTGTGGGATGTGATTTTGCGCACCTGCCGCGTAGACCAGCCGGACCCGGCCGCGGCCTGGCAGGCGCACGACCGTATGCTCAAGGGCGTGGTCGATTTTCTGGCGCGCCAGCAGGTGCGCAGCCTGCGCTTCCTGGACGCGCAGCCGGGGCCAGACGGCCGGCCCAGGACGGACCTGACCGTGGGCATGACCGACCGGCCCCAATGGATGGGCGCAGCCGCGCAGCGCCCCGACGGCGTCGTATTTTTCCCCAATATGCCCACCGAAGAAGTCTTTTCGACGCCGCACAACCGGCGCACGGAAGGCTGGGTGCGCATTTCGAAACCGGCTTTCCCCTTCCAGCGCGAGGTGCGCGATGCCTATTTCCGCTTCGCCGAAGGAGAGGTCGTCGAGTTTCATGCCGCCGTGGGCCAGGAGGTGCTCGAACAGTTCTTCGCTCTGGAGGGCACGCGCCGGCTGGGCGAGGTGGCGCTGGTGGATGTGCGCTCCCCTGTGAGCCAGGCGGATGTGGTCTTTTATGAGACGCTCTTCGACGAAAACGCCGCCTGTCACATTGCCTTTGGCGAAGCCTACCCGGACGGCGTGGTGGGCGGCTCCAAGCTCGACGAGGAGGAACTGCGCCGCCTGGGGGTCAACCAGGCCGACGCGCATGTGGATATGATGATCGGCACGCCGGCCATGCGGCTGACAGGCCTCTGCGCCGACGGCAGCGAGGTCGTCATCATGGAGAACGGTTCGTTTGTGCCGGAAGTGACCGGCGAGGTGCGCGCATGAGCAGCCAGGAGACGACCGCCAATCGCGCGCCGGAGAGTACAGCGCCCGATAACATGCCCCTAGAGAACACCTCCTTCAACATGGTGCGCGACGATATGCAGGGGTTTCCTCTCTATGAACTGCCGCCCGGCTATCAGTTTCGCACCTATCAGCCGGGCGACGATGTGACCTGGACACGGCTCAACCAAGCGGCGGAACCCTTTTTTGAGGTTAAGCCCGAACTGTGGCAGAGCCAGTTTGGCGGAGACGTCGACGCGCTGCCGGGGCGGATGTTCTTTGTGACGACCGGCAGCGGCGAGGTGGTCGGCAGCATCACGGCCTGGTGGGAAAAGGAGCGGGCCAACCCTGGCGAGCGCGGCCGCATCCATTGGGTGATGGTGCACCCGGCGCACCAGGGCCGCGGCTTATCCAAGCCGATGATGACGCGCGCCATGCAGCGGCTGGCCGAAAGCCATCCGGCAGCGGTGCTGGGCACGTCGTCGGGGCGCATCTGGGCCGTCAAGGTCTATCTGGATTTCGGCTTTCTGCCCAACGCGGAGGAGATCGCCGAGAAGCCGGAGGTGCTGGCCGCCTGGCAGCAGGTTCAGCGGCGGCTGAATCATCCCGCGTTGGGGGCGTGGTTGGCCGCCAATGCAGCGCGCCCGCCGAAATCGGCATCGCCTTACACAGCCACAGGCACATGGACGCAACCGCGGGTGGGAAAGTGAACAACCCTCTAACGCCCTTCCTGGCCGATCACGGGGTCATGGTGCTCGACGGCGCGCTGGCGACCGAACTGGAGCGCCGCGGCGCCGACCTGCGAGACCGCCTGTGGTCGGCCAGTCTGCTGGCCGAAGACCCGGATCTGATCCGCCAGGTGCATTATGACTATTTTGTCGCCGGCGCCGATGTGGCGACTACGGCCAGTTATCAGGCGACCTTTCCGGGGTTCGCGGCTAA
>QEUY01000701.1 GCA_003577365.1 Chloroflexota bacterium
CTGCCTGCCGGGGCGCGCGCCCTGCTCTCCGACAAATACAGCTTGGTGCAGATCCTGGCCGCCTCGGCGGACAAGGCCGAGGCGCTGCGCTTTGTGGTCGAACGCTGGCAGCTTGACATGAGCCAGGTCGCCGCCTTTGGCGACGACGTCAACGACGTCGAAATGGTGCGTAATGCCGGCCTAGGCGTGGCCGTGGAAAACGCCATCCCGGCCGTCAAGGCCGTCGCCAACCGTGTGACGCGCTCCAACGACGAAGACGGCGTGGCGCTGATCCTGGCGGAGCTGCTCAATCAGAAGTGATCCCTGCCGCCCAGGGGGAGCGATGCAGGTGCAAACCGTGGCGATCCAGATCGTAGCGATGACAGCCGATCATTGGCCTGCCGTGGCGGAGATCTATCGCCAGGGCATCGCCACCGGCAACGCCACCTTTGCCGCCGCGCCGCCCGCGTCGTGGGAGGTCTGGTGTGCAGGCAAGATCAACGCTTGCAGCCTGGTTGCCCTTGTGAAACAGGGCGCAGATGCAGAGCTGCGCGAGCGCGTGGCAGGCTGGGCCGCGCTCAGTCCCACCTCGACGCGCGCCGTCTATGCCGGGGTGGCCGAGGTCAGCGTCTACGTCGCCGCGGCGCAGCAGGGCCAAGGCATCGGCGACCGGCTATTGGCGGCGCTGATCGCCCGCTCCGAAGCGCAGGGCATTTGGACGCTGCAGGCGGGCATCTTTCCCGAAAATCACGCCAGCCTGCGCCTACACGCCAAACATGGCTTTCGCCAGGTGGGGCTGCGCCAATGGCTGGGCAAGATGGAGTATGGCCCGCGCGCCGGCGAGTGGCGCGACGTCCTGCTGCTGGAGCGGCGCAGCCAAGTGGCCGGTCGCTAGCTGGGGCGAGTGCCCCGCCGCATGGTATACTGGCGAGGAGCCATCCTCTTGCGCGCCATGCGCCACGCATCCAGCCCGACCGAGGAGCTATGCACGCCACGATCCGCCAGAACCCGTCATCGCCCGTCGCCGTCGTCGCGGGGCACATCTGTCTCGACATCATTCCCACCTTTGACCCCCGCCAGCCACGCAGCGGCATGCCCGCCCCCGGCCAGTTGGTCAATGTCGGGCCGGCTGCGCTTTCCACCGGCGGGGCTGTCTCCAACACGGGGCTGGCGCTGCACCGCTTGGGCATCCGCACACGGCTGATGGGCAAGATCGGCGACGACCTCTTTGGCCGGGCCATTCTCGACGTGCTGCGCCGCCGCGACCCGGCCCTGGCCGCGGGCATGATCGTCTCCGACAGCCCCAGTTCCTACACCGTCGTCATCAGCCCGCCCGGCGTCGACCGCAGCTTTCTCCACTGCCCAGGGGCCAACGACACCTTTGGGGCCGCCGATGTCGCCCCCAACCAGGTGGCGGACGCGACGGTCTTCCACTTCGGCTATCCGCCCATCATGGCGCGCATGCACGCCGGCGATGGTGCAGAGTTGGTCGAGCTGTTCCGCCGCGTCCAAGGCGCGGGCGTGATCACCTCGCTGGATATGGCGCACGTCGACGTCGATGCGCCTGCGGGCCGCGTCGATTGGGCCGGCCTGCTCCAGCGCACGCTGCCCTATGTCGATTTCTTCTTGCCCAGCCTGGACGAGGTCTTTTTTATGCTCGACCGGGCGCGCTACCAGGCCGCCTGCGCGGCCATAGACGAGCGCGGCTTAGTCGCCCAGGGCGGCAGCGCCCTGTTGAGCGAGATAGCCGCACGTCTGCTGGAGATGGGCGCGGCGGTGGTCGGCCTCAAGCTAGGTGACCAGGGCATCTATCTGCGCACCACCGCCGACGCCGCGCGCCTGGCTCGCCTGGGCCTGCCGGCCACCTGGCGCGAGCGCGAGCTGCTGGCCCCCACCTTCCAGGTGCAGGTGGTCGGCACCACCGGCGCGGGCGACTGCGCCATCGCCGGTTTTCTGGCGGCGCTGCTGCGCGGCCACGGCCCAGAGGACGCGCTCACCGCGGCCGTTGGCGCAGGCGCGTGTAATGTCGAGGCCGCCGACGCCATCAGCGGTGTGCCGACCTGGGATGACCTCCAGGCGCGCATTGCGGCAGGCTGGCCGCGCCTGCCGCTGCGGATTGCGCTCGACGGATGGACACAGCAGATCGCCGGGCTGTGGGCCGGGCCGCACGATACGCAGCCCGATGCGCGGCGCAGTGCGCCGCAGGCCATGCAGCCCTGAGCGGCGCAGACCGCCTGTGACAAACCATCGAACACACGGCAGCATACATGACGGAGGAGTGAATCCGATGAAACGCTCGGAAATTAACCAAATCCTGCGCCAAGCCGACGACTTTATCCGCGCCCATGGCTTTCACCTGCCGCCCTTTGCCTATTGGACGCCCGACGAGTGGCGCACCAAGGGCGCGGACGTGGCCGAGATCGTCGATAAGCGCCTGGGGTGGGACATCACCGACTTTGGGTCGGGCGACTATGCCCAGATTGGCCTTTTCCTCTTTACCATCCGCAACGGCGACCTCGCCAGCCTCCAAACCGGGCGCGGCAAGCTCTATGCTGAAAAGTTGCTGATCGTGGATGTGAACCAGGTCACCCCGCTGCATTTCCACTGGGTCAAGACCGAGGATATCATCAACCGCGGCGGCGGCAAGCTGATGATCGAGCTGTACAATGCCACCCCCGACGAGCAACTGGACGACACGCCGGTCACGGTGCGCACCGACGGCGTGGTGCGTACCGTGCCTGCGGGCGGCGTGATCGCGCTTGCGCCGGGCGAAAGCATCACGCTGCC
>QEUY01000702.1 GCA_003577365.1 Chloroflexota bacterium
GCAGCCAATGCGCTCGTCGTCTACTTTCCCATGCCCACCGGCGCGGGCATCGGGGTGCGCCGCCGCATCGGCGACCTGATTCGGTGCTGGAGCGCGCTGCCCACCTGGCAGGCCGGTGCGTTTGGCGTCGAGAACACCCAAGGACAGCAGGTGCGCGGTTTGGCGCCGGTCGCCGTGGCCGCGCTGCCCGGCGTCCACCGCACCTACACCGTGCGCTTTGGCCTGGCCAATGCGCTGCGCCATCCCTGCGAGGTGGCGCTGGAGGTGGATGGCGTGCCGCATGGCACATGGCGGCTGCCTGCCCGCCGCGGTGACGCCCTGCACATGACCGACTGCCGGGCGATCGTCGTGGCCGCGGGGCGGCCACGACGCATGCTCCTGCGCGTCACCCAGCCTGCCCAGCTCGACCCGGACGGCATAGCGCTCTACGCCACGCCCCTGCAGCCCAACCATCGCCGCGCCGGCCTCTACGCGCGCCTCTTTGAGCAGCGCTTCGCCCATCTGGGCGTGCGTCTGGAACACCCGCTGCCCGCCAACCTGAAGCAGATCGTGGCCGAGTATGACCTAATCTGGGCCATCTCACGTTTCAGCCAGACCTGGGTGCAGCGCTATTGGGGGCAGGCGAGCAAACTGCTCTATCCGCCGGTGGCGGTAGAACGCTTTGCGCCGGGCGCAAAACGCAATCAAATCCTGAGCGTGGGGCGCTTCTTTGCGGGCCAACACAACAAAAAGCACAGCGTATTGATCCGCGCCTTTCGCCAGTTGGTGGACGGCGGCCTGAGCGGTTGGGAACTGCACCTGGCAGGTGGGACGCAGCCGGGCGCGCTCCATGCGGACTATCTCGCCGGGCTACGCGCCCTGGCCGAGGGCTACCCGATCACATTCCACCCCGACCTGCGGGGCGACCGGCTTGTCGCGCTCTATGCCGAGAGTGCGCTCTATTGGCACGCCGCGGGCTATGGCGAATCCGAGCAGCGCGACCCCATCAAGTTCGAGCATTTTGGCATCGCCACCGTCGAAGCGATGGCCGCCGGCTGCGTGCCCATCGTGCTGGGCAGGGGGGGACAACGCGAACTGGTCGAACCGGGAGAGGACGGCTATCTATGGTACACTACGGGTGAACTGCTGCGCCACACGCGGGCGCTGGTTGCAGACACGGCGCGGCGGGCGCAGATGGTCGCCGCCGCGCAGCAGAGCAGCCGACGCTTCGACCGCGACCATTTCCGCGCCCGTCTGGCCGAAACGCTGTCCGAGATCGGCTTGGCGGCATGAGTAGGTGGGGTAAGAAGGCAGACAGCGATGGATGGCACGCGCCCGGTTGCGATCGTGGTGCTCAATTATAACGGCAAGGCGCATCTCTCCCCCCTCCTAGAGAGCTTGGCGCGGCAGACCCGGCGTGACTTCGAACTGGTGATTGTGGACAACGGGTCGACCGACGGCTCGCGGGCGCTGTTGGAGGCGGAGGCGGCGCGCGGGCGCTTTGCTCTCACGCTGCTCCGCAACCCCGCCAATCGCGGCTTTGCGCCCGCCTGCAATCAAGGCATCGCCGCCACGCGCACCCCCTGGGTCATCATGCTCAACAACGACACGCGGCCTGAGCCACATTGGCTGGAGCGGATGATGGCGACGGTCGAGCAGCCCGATCCGCGCTTTGGCCCCAAACTCGGCATGGTCGCCGCCAAGCTGCTGCGCGCTCACCAGCCGGATCAGATCGACTCGGCGGGCATCGCCCTCGATTGGACCGGCATCGCCTGGGACTGGCGCGGCGGTGAACCTGATGACCCTGCCGAAAGCGAGCCGATGGAGATCTTCGGCCCCTGCGGCGGCGCGGCGCTCTATGCACGGCGCATGCTCGACGCCGTCGGCGGCTTCGACGACGACTTCTTTGCCTATCTGGAGGATGTCGATCTGGCCTGGCGCGCGCGGCTGGCCGGGTGGCGCTGTCTTTTACAGCCCCAGGCGCGCGTGCTCCATGCCCATTCCGGCACGCTGGGCGACGCTTCGCCGCGCAAGCGCTATCTGCTGGCGCGCAACAAGGTCTGGCTGTTGGTCAAAAACTATCCTGCGCCCTGGTTCGCCCTGCTGCTGCCGCTGATCGTGGGCTATGACCTGCTGGCCGTAGGCTTTGGCATCGCACGCCGCGGCGACCTGGCCTCGCTGCGCGGCAGGCTGGACGGGCTGCGCCAGTTGCCGGTCTTTTGGCGCAAACGCCGTGCCGTCCAGCGCGCCGGGCGCGATGTCGCCAACTGGCGGCGCTGCATGATGCCGGTTTCCCTACCCTGGTCGGTGCCCAAACGCTATGCCCACCTGGAGGAAGGCCGGCGGCGCGCCGCACTGCCCACACTGTGAATGATCTTGATGAATGATCTAGTGAGTCACCCTGAGCGTCGCGCAGCCTTGAACGTACCGCACAGCTCCATGCAACTGACCTCCGCCGTCACCTACCGAGCGCACCCGCGCTATCGCCTGCTCGCCCTTGCCGCCGCGCTGCTTGCCCTGCTCTTTGCATGGCAACTGCGCCGGGGGGTGGAGCCGGGCGGGCTGCTCTTTTTCGGCGTGGCGCTGGGCCTAGCGGCTTGGTATGGCCGCGAGGTGGGCAGCCGCGTCACACTGGAGACGCGGCGGCTGCGGCTGCAGCGCCCGCTGGCCGCCGATGCCATGGTCGAGTTCCGCCAGTTGGCCGGCGTGAGCGAGGAAGGGCGCTTCGGCCAGTCGATCCTGCTGCACTATCACCCGCTGGCCGCCGATGGGCGCATTGAGTTG
>QEUY01000703.1 GCA_003577365.1 Chloroflexota bacterium
GACACCGCCAACTCCTACAGCGGCGGACGTTCCGAGCAGATCCTCGGCAAACTGATCGCAGGCATGCGCGACGACCTGGTGATCAACTCCAAAGTCTGCTCTCCCGTCGGCCCAGGCCTCAACGACCGCGGCCTGGCGCGCCGCCATATCATGCGGCAGGTCGAAGCCAGCCTGCGCCGTCTCAACACCGACCGGCTAGACCTCTACTTCGTCCACCATTTCGACGCCGACACCCCTATGGAAGAGACGCTGCGCGCCCTCGACGACCTCGTCACCCAAGGCAAGATCGTCTACCCCGCGGTCAGCAACTGGGCCGCCTGGCAGATCGCCAAGGCGCTAGGTATCTCCGAGCGCAACGCCTGGGCGCGCTTCGCATGTATCCAGCCCATGTACAACCTGGCGAAACGCCAGGCCGAGGTCGAGATCCTTCCCCTGGCGGCCTCCGAAGGGCTGGGCGTGATCCCGTACAGCCCCATGGGCGGCGGTCTGCTCAGCGGCAAATATTCCAGCGCCGACAAACCCGCCGCGGGCCGGCTGGTGCAAAATGCCAACTATCGGCAGCGTTACGGCGACCCGCAATACTTTGAGATCGCCGAGCGTTTCACTCAGCACGCCCACGAGCATAACGTGCATCCCGCCACCCTGGCCGTCGCCTGGGTCATGCATCATCCCGCCGTCACCGCGCCCATCATCGGCGCGCGCAACGTCGAGCAGTTGGAAGTTTCGCTGGCCGCAGCCGATGTGGAGATGACGACCGACTGGCGACAGGCGATCTCGGACCTGTCTTACACGCCGCCGCCGGCCACCGACCGCAGCGAAGAGCGCCGCTGAGTCGGCGCGCCACCTCGCCCAGGCGGCGGACGTGATGGCCGCCGCCTGTATAGGGCAGGCCGGGCTGCCAGCCGGTCGGCTCCGGCGCGACAAATACCGTCTTCATGTTCCCCTAGCCCACACGCACATACTTCTGCAGCCGCCCATTGGTCTGCACCTCGCCCACATAGAGATCGCCGCGCGAGTCCGCCCAGATGCCGTGCGGGCAGGCGCGGAACTCACCCGGCGTCTCGCTCTTGCGCTGCCCACCCCACTGCGCCAGCAGGGTACGGTCGAAATCATAGATGCTCACCTGCTGGTCCAACTCGGCGATATAGACCACATCCTCATCCGGCGCAAAGAAGACCGTGTCCGGATGCGCCAGGTCATCCCATTCACCCAAATAGCTGCCCGTCAAGTCGAAAAACTGGATGCGCCGGTTTTCTCGGTCGCATACCCAGACGCGGTCATAGCGGTCGACGCGCACGCAGTGCGACAAGCCAAACTGGCCCGGCCCGCTGCCCCAACTCCCCCACGAGTTGAGCAGCGTGCCGTCCGGCGCGTAATGATGTACGCGTGCGTTGCCATACCCATCTGACACATAGAGGTCGCCGTTCGATGCTACCCCCAGGTCGGTCGGCAGCCGGAATGGATCGCCATCCGCCGCTCCCTGCTGGCCGGGCGTGCCCAGGGTCATCACCAACCGCCCCGACCGGTCAAACTTGTGCACGCAGTGTGTATTGCGCTCGGTGCAATAGACATTGTCATCCCCGTCGATAAAAAGGCCGTGCGCGTCCTGGAGAATGTCTTGCCCCCACTCCTCCAAGAAGTTGCCATCGCGGTCAAAGATCACCAACGGATGCTCGCTGCGTGAATAGACAAAGACCCGGTCGCGCGAGTCACAGGCGACCGCAGGGATCCATCCCCACTCCCACCCCGCCGGCAGCGTCGCCCATGTCTCAATCACCCGATAGCTATACTTGCCGCTTCCAAACAGCATCCCTTCCCCCTTTGCTTCCATGGATTGGCCGCGCCGCTCAGCGCCGCCAAATGGCCGAAATATCATCGTGCGCTTCCCAGCCCAGGATGCGTTTCACCTTCTCGTTCGAGAACTTGCCATAGGGGATATCGGCAAAGACATTGAAGATCTCACAGCGCGACGGCAGTTGCTCCAATGGGATCTCCAGCCCGTAGCCAAAGACCCGGCCCGCGTCCCGCCACGAGACGGCAAACGGCGCGACCTCCGCCTTGTGTTTGGGATGCGCCGGGTCCACAAAGTTGTAGAACAGATAGGTCTGCACATACAGGTCGTGGTGCTGGCTATAGACCCGGCAGATCTCCTGGCCGAGCGATTTGGACAGGGCATAGAGATTAGTGCCCGGCTGCGCCGGGACCTCCGGCCCGATATCGAAATCGAACTGCTCATAGCTGGGCCCGGCAACCGTAAAGTGCGGCCCCGTGTTGATGATGCGCCGGATGCCATGCGCCACCGCCGCCTCCATCATGTTATAGCAGCCCAGCGTATTGACATCAAAGGCCAGCTTGCGGTCCTGGCGCAGCACCGACAGGTTGATGATCGCGTCCATCCCCGCCGCGGCCTCCATCACCTGCTCGGCGTTGGCGACATCTACCGTTCTGAATTCGCCTCGGAACTCGATCGGCGGCGGCACAATATCGGTCACGCGCAGATCATAGTCGGCCTCCAGCGCGGGCACCACATAGGGGCCCAGCATCCCCGCTCCCCCCAAGATCAGCACCTTCATGCCGCGCCCCCTTTGCCTGTTTCGCTGTCTGCCTCGATAGACGGTTGGTGCGGCGCAAACCCCAGCCATTTTTTCGCATCGCGCAGCGGAAAGCGCGCGCCGGGGAACTCCCCCTGCACATGCACAACCGCCCAGCGCGGCGTCTGCGCGGTCAACGCCTGGCGCACCGCCTGCACGAGATCACCCGCTG
>QEUY01000704.1 GCA_003577365.1 Chloroflexota bacterium
CCGGACGCACGGCGCGCGTAACACTGCGTGCTCTTGATCAACGCGTCGGCGCCTTCCAGCGTCGGCACGTAGCTCAAGGGCCGCAGATCAGCGTGGGCAATCGACCAGACATCCATCCCCGAACCGCTGCCGTTGTAGAGCAGATAGTAGCACCCGCTATAGGCCGCTACCGTCCCATTGAAGCGATAGCCGTACAGCACGGCGGGCACGCCGCCCAGCAGGTTATTGACCTCGCCCGGCTGCAAACCGCCGAAATAGCCCTGCACCCGTTGCGTATCGGCATACCCGGCGGCGAACTGATCGTACGTCTGGGGCGGGTTGACCCATTCGACATAGGCCGCGCTGTAATTCCGCGTGTTGATCAGGTCGAAATAGGCGTTCATATAGGCGCTGGGCGACAGAAACCCACCCGCAGCCGCCGGCGCCGGACCCCACACGCCCGGCCCCAGAACCGCGACCAACACGCCGAGCAGCCAAAGCAAACCTGTTCGTGAACGCATCCGGCTCACCCTTTCTCTACAGCCATCTTGATCCAGATTATAGGCCAATGGAGCGAGACGGACTTACACGACTATGCGCCGCCTGGGCGGCGGCTCCGAGACGCCCATCCGACGCTCCGGCCCGGCCCAAAGGCCGCATTTGCCTGATCGGGCAAAGCGCCAATAATAGAGGATACACACCAGTGCCCCACTAGCTGGGGACCTCACACTTAATGGGCGGGTTATGCTGAGAGCATGGCGCGAGAACAGATCGGAGAGAATGTGACTGGCAGACAGCCCCCCGCCGCCTCAAGCGACGGCCAGCTTCCGCTGTACGAGTGGGCCTTCGACAACCAGGGCCAGCCGGTCCCGATCGAACAGGCGAGGCGTGGCGTTGAATATCGCTGCCCGCTGTGCGGCGGCAGGATGATCGCCCGGCAGGGCGAGATCAAGCAGCACCATTACGCGCACGAAGAGGAAGCCAACTGCCCGCCCGAGGCAGTGGCGCAGGCCGCCGCGGCGCGTTGGATCGCGCTGCGCCTGCAAGACTGCCTCGCCCGGCATCAGGCAGTGCTGATCACCTGGCCCTGCCACCTCTGCCAGCAGCCCCACACCGCCAACCTGCTCGAAGGCGTTGTCGAGGTCCACGAGGGGCACACCTGGCACGACTGGACGGCGGACCTGGCGCTGCTCGACGCTCAGGGGCAGCCCCGCGCGATCATCGCGCTGGCGCCACCCGCCCCGGACGCACTGCAGGCGTACACGGCCTGCTCGATCACTACGTTGAGCGTCATGCCGGATCGTTTGCGCGGCCAGCCGTTCGACCTGCCCCGGCTGTTGACGGGCGCGACGATCCACGGCGGAGCGTGTACCACCCAGCAAGCCATCGCCCGGCAGGGCATTGTGACCGATATTCAGACGCTGCGCACCCTGCTAGGGACCGCCGTGCTACACCCCCCGTTCTATGCCTATGGCCTGCTGGAAACCCATGCCGGGGTGACCAACATCCTGCCCCTGGGCGACCGCAAGCTGTGGCTGCCGCCGGTGCTCTGGCAGCGCGCCATTGGCGGCCTGCTGCATACCGTCAGGCCGGGCGTGCAGGTCATCAGCCAGGAATGGCCGCAGGATGACGGCTCGACCATCGCGCTGTATTACATCACCGTCAAGGAAGCCAGCGCGGTTGCAGTCCGCCGCTTTGCGCCGGGCGAGCCGGTGCAGGCCCAGCTCGCCAACGCCTCACTGCGCGAGCCTGAGGCGGCGGCGCTACAAATCGCAGCGGGCTTCGCGCGCTCCTAGCCGGGCGCGTACCGGCGTCCTCTTTCGCTGCCGGCGCAAGCTGAATACAATGAGAGAAGCGCGTGCAGCAGCAAGGGGCAGCTATGGCACAGAATCGAAACGACCAGCTCCAACAGGCGATCGCGCTTATCCAGGCGGGCCGCCCCGCCGAAGCGCGTCCGCTGCTCGAAGCTATGCTGGCCGTCGACCCTGACTATGCGCCTGCGTGGCTGTGGCTGGCGGCTGCGTCGCCGGACCGCGACGAGCGGATTCGCCTCTTGGAGCGCGCGCTGGCGCTCGACCCGACCAGCGAAACCGCCCGCGCCGCCTACGAGCGCCTGACCGGCACCCCCTACGCCGGTCCGCGAGCTGCGCCGCCGCCCACTGCTCCGGCGGTGGGGCGTGCTGCCATCACCCCTGGCGCGCTGCTGATTGTGATGGCCGTGGTCGCCGTCGCTGTCGCTGCGATCCTGGTCGCGCTCTATCTGCGCGACCGCAACAGCGCAGCGGCAGACGCCACGCCCGCGGCGACGCTCTTCCCGCTGGCGACGCTCACCCCGACGTCGCGCTTTTCGCCCACGCCGAGCAACACACCCCGGCCCACCGATACGCCGGGGCCGTCGCCAACCTCGGTGTGGGACGCTGCCGTGCCGACCTGGACTCCTGCGCCTAGCCTGACGCCCGCGCCTACGCTGCGGGTCGCAACCTGGACGCCGCGCCCGCCTACGGCGACTCGCACCGAGCCGCCCCCTTCCCCGTCCGACACGCCCGCCCCGCCGGTGGAAACAGTGGAAGCAGCCGGCCCAGGCGAAGCGATGACGCCGCCTGCTGAGGGAGACAACTAGGCACTTTGAGAGAAAATAGGTAAACTCGTGATATGCACTTGCCGCAAGCCGTGCTACAATCGATTTTGTGTACGCTACGCGGCACACTTACCTGAATAGGGGTACATCTCATTAGCAAGGAGATCTAGCCGTGGCAGATATTGAGTTCTACGACGTCAAGACCGATGTGGTGAAGACGACGTTCACCACCAAGAACGGTCAGACGCGCTACGGCCTTCGTGGCAAGACCAAGGACGGCCGCACCCTGACCAAGTTCATCAGCAAGAAGGACTGGGACGAGTCCAAGCTCAAAGAGGGCTAAGCCCACGTCTTCTGCACCAACGGAACCCGCACCTGTCATGAGGCGCGGGTTCCGTTTCTCGTGGCCGGAGCACCGATGACCGACCCCACGCTGATTGACGAGCTGGCCGAACTGCTGCGCGAGGCAGGGCGTGTCCATCACCAGGCGTTTGCAGAGGTCGACGGTGAGGACCCCGAATGGCCCCTGTGGTACGCCGGCTACCTGCTGGAGCGTTTCCGCGCGCTGCTGGGTCCGGGGCTGACGCGCAGCCGGCTTGTCTGCTGGTTGGTGCTGGCCGCCGACGACCACGCTCGCCAGGCGCCCGATACCGAGTGGGCCGCTTACTACGCCCAGTTTTTCGCCGCACAGCGCCCCGCCTGACCGCTCTAGGCAGATCCCTCGCTCTCTCGGTATAATCTGGCGAACCCGCCGGGCCAGCCGATCCTTGTCGCGACGCGGCTAGCCAAGCAGGTTGCCAAACACCGGGTAGAGTTCCGTACAATGGAGTCAACAATGCGCAATCGATTTTCTCTTATTGTGATGGTGGTTGTGGCACTGGCTGCGCTGCTATCGGCTGCTCCATCCCAGGCGGTGGGTG
>QEUY01000705.1 GCA_003577365.1 Chloroflexota bacterium
GTGCGCGACCTGGGGTTACATGAACGGGTCTATCTCCTGGTCGGCGTTGGCCCGTTGCGCTCGGAAAAGGCTGCCGAGTACATGCGCACCAAAGTGCCCGGCGTCTGGATTCCCGACGAAATCGTCAACCGGCTGGCCAAGACGCCACCGAAACAGCAGGCCGAAGAGGGCAAACGCATCTGCATCGAGATCATCGAACAGGTGCGCCAGATCGAGGGCGTCCACGGCGTCCACCTCATGGCCTACCGCCAGGAGGAGACTGTGGCTGAGATCGTTCACCGCGCCGGGCTATTACCCCGGCAGCGGGGAGAGCGTAGCCGCGGCCGGCCAGAGCCGATCAGGGAGATGGAGGGGGTTTGAGGAGATTTGGAGAGATTAGGTTCGGTTGACATTTTAGCCTGTCCAGAGGTGCGATGCACTTGAAAAGTGCGTTGCACCTGGCACGTGCATCGCACCTTACCGGTGCAACGCACGGTTGCAGCGCCGGTCGAACCAATCGCTGCGACACAAATGTCAACCGAACCTAGCTCGCAACACCCTATCTCCTTGATCTTCAATTTCTCTGTAAATCTCAAGGATTCATCTCAAGCTGTGCTTTGTTTAGACCAGGCTTAAGAGAGGAACATTACTCGCGTGACCACAAAAAAAGTTCCCAGCGATATCGAGATCGCCCAGGCGGCGACGTTGCTCCCCATCGAGGCCATCGCCGAGAAGATGGGGCTGGCGCGCACCGACATCGAGTTCTACGGCGACGCCATGGCCAAGGTCAAACTTGAGGCCATCGAACGCCTCGAGGATCGCCCCAATGCCAAATATGTTGTCGTGACTGCCATTACGCCTACACCGCTAGGCGAGGGCAAGTCGACCACCACAGTTGGCCTCGGTCAGGCCATGCACCACATCGGCAAGACGGCGACCATTGCCCTGCGCCAACCCTCACAAGGGCCAACCTTTGGCATCAAGGGCGGTGCGGCCGGCGGCGGCTACAGCCAGATCGTGCCCATGGAGCAGTTCAACCTTCACCTGACCGGCGACCTCCACGCCGTGACCGCCGCCAATAACCTGCTGGCCGCCATGATCGACAACCACATCTATCACGGCAACGAACTCAACATCGACTCCAACACTATCACCTGGCGCCGCGTGCTCGACGTGAGTGACCGTGACCTGCGCAACATCGTGGCCGGTCTGGGCGGTCCGGGTGACGGCATCCCCCGGCAGACTGGGTTTGACATCACCGTCGCCAGCGAGGTGATGGCGATCCTGGCGTTGACCACGAGCCTGCGCGATATGCGCGAACGGTTCGACCGTATCGTTATCGGCCAGAGCAAGGATAAAAAGCCGGTCACTGCCGGGCAACTCAAAGCCGCCGGCGCTATGACCGTGTTGATGAAAGAGGCGATCAAGCCCAACCTGATGCAAACGCTGGAGAACACCCCTGCGCTGGTTCATGCCGGCCCCTTTGCCAATATCGCTCACGGCAACAGCTCGGTCCTGGCCGACCAGATCGGCATCAAGTGCGGCGATTTTCTCATCACCGAGGCCGGTTTTGGTGCGGACATCGGCGCCGAGAAGTTTTTCAACATCAAGTGTCGCTACAGCGGTCTGCGACCCGATGCGGCAGTGCTGGTGACGACGGTGCGGGCGCTCAAGCTGCATACGGGCAAATACCGCGTCGTGCCGGGCAAGCCGCTGCCCGACGAGATGATCCAGGAGAATCCTGACGATGTGTACGAGGGTGCATCGAATTTGCGCAAGCAGATCGAGAACGTGCTCAAGCATGGGGTAAGCCCGGTGGTCTGTATCAACCACTTTGCGACCGATTTTCAGAGCGAAGTGGATGCTATCTTCGAGGTGGCCAAGCAGATGAACGTGCGTTGTGCCCTGGCGAACCACTGGGCCGAGGGCGGCGCCGGCGCCACCGATCTCGCCCAGGCTGTGGTCGCCGCCGCCGAAGAGCCGACTGACTTCCGCCACCTCTATCACCTTGATCAGCCGATCAAGGCCAAGATTGAAACGATTGCGAAGGAAATCTATGGCGCTGGCGATGTTGTATACGAGGCAAAGGCGGAGACGCAGATTCGCCAGTATGAACGCAGCGGCTTTGGCAAGCTGCCCATTTGTATGGCCAAGACCCACTTGAGTTTGTCGGCGGACCCCAGTCTGAAGGGGACGCCCCAAGGTTTTACGCTACCCATCCGCGAAGTGCGCGCCAGTGTGGGGGCTGGCTTTATCTACCCCCTCGTGGGTGAGATGCGCACCATGCCCGGCCTGCCCAGCCACCCGGCGGCCGAGAACGTGGATATAGACTTTGCCACCGGCCGCGTGGTCGGGTTGTTTTAGATGGTTTTTAGTTTCGGTTGAACGCAGGGGCTATGGTATAAGACCAACCAGCAGTTCGGCTACTATCTGCGCCAAGCAGCGTCCAAACGATGGACAGGAGTCAGGCAAGTATGAGCTATACGGAGTTGAATCTAGAAGACCTCTACCTACAGATGCAGGATGATCTGTACGACGGCATCAAAGAAGATATCCCCGAACAGGTGAAGGAAGCGCTGCGCCGCGGCCAGACGCCACAACAGATCCTCGATGAGGGGCTGGTGGCTGGCATGGACATCGTCGGCATCGATTTTCGCGATGGCATCCTCTTTGTGCCCGAAGTGTTGATGGCCGCCAACGCCATGAAGGCCGGCATGGAAATCCTGCGCCCGCTGCTTACCGAGACCGGCGCCGAGCGCATCGGCACCATGGTCGTCGGCACGGTCAAGGGCGATATCCACGACATCGGCAAAAACCTGGTGGCGATGATGATGGAGGGCGCCGGTTTTGAGGTGATCAACCTGGGCATCAACGTGGACGCCGACAAATTTATCACCGCCATCAAGGAACACAAGCCCGATATTCTCGGCATGAGTGCGCTGTTGACCACCACCATGCCCTACATGAAGGTTGTCATCGACACGTTGGGCGAAGAAGGCCTGCGCGACGACATCTATGTCATGGCCGGTGGCGCGCCGGTCACCGAGAACTTTGCCCGTGAGGTCGGCGCCGACGCCTACGGACGCGACGCCGCCGTGAGCGTGGAGATCGCCAAGTCCTACATGATACGCCGCCGGCAAAAGCTGGCCCAGCAAGCCGTCGCCTGATCGGGCTGTATTCAGGTGCTATGCTCGTTCATGGTCTTTAAGAGTTTACTCCCGCAAGCGGCGCACGAAAGGATTGCATTGCCAGTAGGGGCGACTCATGCGTCGCCCCTACCAGTGAGCGTTGCCGAAATAAATTCTCAGAGTTCGTCAGAGGGCGTTGCACCTGGCGTACTCGTGTCCTCGCTGGATGAGTCG
>QEUY01000706.1 GCA_003577365.1 Chloroflexota bacterium
CCCGGCCTGCACTGTATCGCCCGATAGACTGACCAAATATCGCGAGGCCGAAGCCTATATCCTGACCACCTACGGCGCGCCCGCCACCTGGCAGTGAGCACCGCTCCCCCGGCGACCGCACCACGCCCGGTGCACCGGGCTGGAGCGATCAGCCTGCCGAGAGCAACTGCGCTCTGAAGCCCCCTTGGGGGCGTTGCGCTTGAGCCTCAGCAGCGTTAGCGCCGGGCAGGCGGGCCAGCAGCCAACGCCGGGATGACTTATGGATTTGTGCAGCTTTGCTGCGTTAGATGAGCGCCAAGACTTCAGGGGGCCGCTTCCGTCCCATATTCCGCCAGCAAATAGACGTTCCAGTCCGCCACCAGCTTTTCGACCGAATGGCCGTAGAGATCGGTTGCGATCTCCTCCCACGAACCATGGTGGATCAGCGCCTTGAGCAGATCCGGCAGCCGCTCGCGGCCATAGGTCGCCACCACGAAACTGACAAACGACTCCGCCGCGATATAGCGCATGATCACCTGTTGGCGCGTCGGGCGGCCATCCCCCTCCAGTTCGGTGAGGTTGCTCAGACCCAGGGGCAGATACTGCGGCGCGGCCTCTTGAAAGACGCGCCGTGCCTCGGCCCGCCAGGGCGACGGCTGATCCAGCAGATCGTCGCGCAGCCAGCCGCGCAGCCCCCACACCAAGATCGGCCAGCGGTAGAGATAGCGACCGGCCGCGCCGGGCGTCGCATCGCGCAGCGCCCGATAGGTAAACCAGCCCATGACGTCGTAGGCCAGGTATTCGGCCTCGCTCTGCCCCAGCGGAATCTGCGCCAGCCGGGGCGACATCACATCCAACTCGTTGCGTGCCGGCGTCCAGCGCCCGACCGGCGCGGGCATAACCTGGATCGTCAGCTTGGGGCTTTCTGTGGGGAGCGGCAGCCCCAACAGCGGATATAGCTCGCCATAGGCCCGCTCCAACGTGGTCGCCGCGGCGCGCACCGCGGCCTCATCCTTGGTGTAATATTCAAAGGCCAGATGTGCCGTCTCCAGCCGGCTGCGTTCACCCCAAGAGGCAGCGGGCGGGGCCGAGCGCAGCCAGCTTTGGCCGACACGGCGATAGAAGCGTGTCTCGCGGTAGGGGCTGGTTTGCCACCATTCCAGCGCCGGCTGCTGCGTCATCACCGTCGCCTCGATCCAGCCATCCGCCGCTTGCACATAGAGCAATTGGGCCTCGTAGTCGCCCGCGGCCTCTGCGCCGGAGCGCCAGTGGTCGCGCCATTCGTCGCGCCACTCGTCGTCTACATCGGGGTCGATCAGCGTCTCGAACAGACCGCGGTCGCGCGTCCGCCAGGCGAGGTTCTCCTGGTTGAGCGCAAACTCAATGCCCTCTTGGGCGATCAACTGCGCCTGTTGGTCGTGTGTCAGCCCCACGCCCGTGGTCAGGCAGAATGCGGCCAGCACCAAGCTCAGCACGCGGCCCAAGCGCCCCATCCAAAACGCCTCGCGCGCCGGTGCATCCGGTGCGGTCTCGTCGCGCGCGCCTTGCCAGGGCGCGATGGGGTCATCATCCATCACCCATTCGAACGAAACTCGTTGCTGCGCCATGGGCGTGCCTCCTCTGGAAACCAGCACTGAGGCAGCAAACTGAGCTTACCGCCCCCAGTGACCTCCGTCGCACAACCCTTGGGAAAAGCGCCTGGCCGGCGCCAGGTCGCACCCGTGATGGGCGGCTATGCAGTTGACCATCGAGGAATCACGGTGCCAAAGGTTTCAGCCAGGGCTGCACGGCGGGGTGCGCTGGGGAGCCACCGGCAGCCGCTCCATCTATCCATGACAAGCGGCCTGATGCAGCAGGCAGAAGATCAGGCCGGCAACAGCAGGGAGCTGTCTGCTCGCCACGGCAGTGTAGGGCCAATGTTAGACAATTGCAGTAACTTTGTCAACGGTTTTATGCGCGGCTTCCCAGCCGAGCATCGCCTTTTTGCGCGCCGTGCCCCAGCGATAGTCACGCACCAGACCGCCGGCGCGGATCACACGGTGGCAGGGGATCAGATAGGCGATGGGGTTAGCGCCCACTGCGTTGCCGACGGCGCGGGCGGCTGCCGGTCGTTCGACGGCGCGCGCCACATCGGTATAGGTGCAGAGCGCGCCGGGCGGGATGCGCAGCAGCGCCGACCAGACCTTGACCTGGAAGTTGGTTCCCTTCACCAGGAGGCGCAGCGGCGCGCCGCGCGGATCGGGCTGGCCTGCGCCGGGGTCAAAGATGCGCTGCGCCAGGGCTGCGGTCGCCTGGGTATCCTCAGCCAGCGCCGCCGCCGGCCACTCCTGGCGCAACTGCGTCACCGCCTCTTCCCAGCCGCCGCCGTTGAGAAAGCTCAGCGCACAGATGCCGCGCGGCGTCGTCGCCAGCAGACATTCGCCAAAGGGGGTAGCGTGCCGCCCATAGACGATCTCCAGCCCCGCGCCCTGCGTTTTGAACTCGCCCGGCGTCACCGCCTCCAGCGTCACAAAGAGATCATGCAGCCGCCCCGGCCCCGACAGCCCGGCGGCGTAGGCGGCATCCAGCACACTGCCTGACTCGTCCAGCGCCGCCTTGGCATAGTCGACGGTCAAGAATTGTAGAAAGCGTTTGGGGCTGATCCCGGCCCAACGTGTAAAGACGCGCTGCAGATGATAGGGGCTGACATGCACCTGCGCCGCCAACTCGTCCAGGCTGGGCTGCTCTTGAACATGCTGCTCCAGATAGCGGATCGCCTGTGCCACCAGCGCATAGTCGGCCGCCGTCTCGCCGGCTGTCTCACGGGTCGTTGCGGGTGTCGCGGCGGCTGTCGTCGTGGGCAGCATTCCGGTTGGCGTTCTTGTTTCCATTGTGCGTCTCTCCTTGGCGTGTAGCGTCTACAGGGCCCATTCTACCCGACCGCGCCCCGCTCTGCCACCCGCTTCTTGCGCGACCCTGCCGCCTGCATTACACTCACCCCATCCAGCCCTTGTTCTTTCTGCT
>QEUY01000707.1 GCA_003577365.1 Chloroflexota bacterium
CTCCCTGGTATAATGCTCTCCCTAGCGTCGCCACGGCTGCCTTGCTGGGCTGGATGCCCGATCGGCGCTCTTGTGTGCGATTCCCTCTGAGCTTTGCGCACTTTGCGGTCAATACGCTGCTCACCGTGTAAGGATTTACCATGCAAGTGTTAACCATGCAAGGAGGTATCCCTTGATCCGGCGCTTTTCGCTTCTCATGCTCCTGATACTCCTGCTCAGCGCCTGCCGACCCGCCCAGCCTACTCCGGCGGCGGGCGGCACGATCCCACAGCCCGGGGGCACCGTTCCACAGCCAGGGGGCACGATCCCACAGCCGGCAGAAACGCTCGCGCCCGGCGCGGCCCTGCCCGCCGACCCCGACGTGCGCATCGGGACGCTGGAGAACGGGCTGACCTATTACGTCCGCGCCAACGATGAACCCACAAACCGCGCCGAACTCTGGCTGGCGGTCAACGCCGGCTCGCTGGAGGAAGACGAGGACCAGTTGGGGTTGGCCCATTTTCTTGAACATATGCTGTTTAACGGCACGCAAAACTTCCCCGGCACGGGCGTGGTGGACTTTTTGGAGAGCGTCGGCATGACCTTTGGGCCGGATGTCAACGCCTATACCTCGTTTGACGAAACGGTCTACACCATCCAAGTGCCCACCGACAACGCCGAGACGCTT
Organism: Chloroflexota bacterium; assembly: GCA_003577365.1. Classification (GTDB taxonomy): domain Bacteria; phylum Chloroflexota; class Anaerolineae; order Caldilineales; family Caldilineaceae; genus QEUY01. The sequence continues at coordinate 668 of QEUY01000707.1, forward strand.
GCCAAGGGTTTTCAGGTCTTGAGCGACTGGGCCGCCCGCGCCACGCTCGACCCGGCGGAGATCGACGCCGAGCGCGGGGTGGTGGTCGAAGAATGGCGGCTGCGCGACCAGACCGCGGCGGGGCGCATCCAGCAGCAGACGCTGCCCTTCCTGCTCGGCGATTCGCGCTATGCCGACCGTCTGCCCATTGGCGATATGGAGGTGATCCGCAGCGCGCCGCCCCAGGCCGTGCGCCGGTTTTATGAGCAGTGGTATCGTCCCGACCTGATGGCGGTGATCGCCGTGGGCGATTTTGATGTGGACGCCGTGGAAGGGCTGATCCGCGACAACTTTGGCCCGCTGCAACCCCCCGCCGACCCGATCCCGCGGCCCAGCTATGACCTGCCTACCACCGACGCCACCCAATATCTGACCGTGAGCGACCCGGAACAGAGCGACACGACGCTCTATTTTCTGCGCCGCCGTGCGGCTCAGCCGATCCAGACGGTAGACGATCTGCGCGCCGACATGACCGCCGACCTCTTCTATATCATGCTCAACGAACGGCTGGACGACATCGAGCGCCGGCCCGATTCGCCTTTCCTGTCGGCCAGCGCCGGGGCCGGCTCGCTGGTGCGCCCGGTGAAGCTGGACATTGTCGTGGCGCAAACGCCCGACGGTCGCGTCTTGGATGCGCTGGACACGATCACGACCGAGGTCGAGCGCGCCCGGCGCTACGGCTTCAGCGACGCCGAACTGGGCCGCGCCAAGGCGCAACTGCTTAACTTCTATGAGCAGAGCTATAACGAGCGCGCCAATACCCCCAGCCGCACCTATGCCGACGACTATCTGAGCAATTTCCTGGAGGGCGAAGCGATCCCCAGCATCGGCGATCTCTATGCCGACGTGCAGAAATTGCTGCCGGGGATCACGCTGGACGAGGTCAACGCTCAGGTGTCGGAGCTCACCGCGGCCGACAACCGGCTGATCTATGTGACCGGGCCGCAGAAGGAGGCCACCCCGCTGCCCAGCGAGGAGGAGATGGCCGCCACGGTCGAGGCGGCGCTGGCCGCCGACATTCAGCCGCTGGCCCAAGCGGAGGTTGCCGGCGAGTTGATCGACACGCCGCCCGCGCCCGCTGCCATTGTCTCCACACAGGAGCGCGCCGACCTGGGCGTCACTGTGATCGAGCTGGCCAACGGCGTCGAGGTCTGGATGAAGCCCACCGACTTCAAGGACGACGAGGTGGTCTTCAGCGGCTTTAGCTTGGGTGGTTCGTCGCTGGTGAGCGATGAAGACTTTCCCGAAGCCAGCCTGATCGCCACGATTGTGGACCAAAGCGGCGTCGGTCCCTATGACGCGTCGGCGCTGGCCAAGCTGCTGGCGGGCAAGAGCCTTTCTGCCGTGCCCTATATCCGCGAGCTGGCGGAGGGCATTGAGGGCAGCGCCGTACCCGAAGACCTGGAGACGCTCTTCCAGTTGATCCATCTCTATTTCACCGCGCCGCGTGCCGACGAATCGGTCTTTGAGGTGGTAAAGCAGCGGCAGATCACCGAGCTGACCAACCGCGCCCAAGACCCCAATGCCGCCCTGGAGGATGCGTTTATCGAGGCGCTCTACGGCGATACGATCCGCCGCGGCCCGCTGCCCATTGAGGAAGTGCAGAACCTGGACCTGGCGCGCGGCTTTGAGATCTACCAAGATCGTTTTGGCGACGCCAACGACTTCACCTTTGTCTTTGTGGGCAGCTTCGACGTGGCCGAGTTGACCACACTGGCGCAGACCTATCTGGGCACGCTGCCCGCCGATGGCCGGGAGGAAAGCTGGCGCGATGTCGCGCCCGGCCTGCCCCAGGGCGTGATCGAAAAGGATGTCTATGCCGGCGAGGGCGAGCGCAGCGTGGTGCAGATGGTCTTCAGTGGCCCCTTCACGCCCACCGTCGAATCCAAGCTGCAGCTTGACGCCATGGCCGGGGTGCTGGATATCCTGCTGCGCGAGGAACTGCGCGAGAAGCGCGGCGGCGTCTATTCGTCGTCCGCCTATGCCTTTACGCAGGAACTGCCCGAGCCAGGGTATTTTGTCGTGGTTGCCTTCGCCACCGACCCGGC
>QEUY01000708.1 GCA_003577365.1 Chloroflexota bacterium
GGAGGCGGTGCGCGGGCTGGTGGAGGCGCGCGGCCTGACCTTGACCACGCGCATCGCCCCCGCGCTGCCCCCGATTTGGCTGGATGCGACGCGCGTGCGCCAGGTGTTGATCAACCTCTTCAACAACGCCGTGCGCTTTACGGTGCAGGGCGGCGTCACTGTCAGCCTGACGCAGCACGGCGACGAACTGCGCTTTGCTGTCAGCGACACCGGCCCCGGCATCGCCCCCGCCGACCTGGCGCGCATCTTTGACGAGTTCTATCAGGTCGACGGCGGCAGCAACCGGCGGCAAGAGGGCGCGGGGTTGGGCCTGGCCATCAGCCGCAAATTTGTGGCGCTGCATGGGGGGCGTCTGTGGGCTGACAGCGTCTTGGGCCAGGGCAGCACCTTCACCTTTGCCCTGCCCCTGCGCCCTACGCCCGACCTTCCGGCCGCCTCACCACAGTCGCCGGGGTGGGCCGGCGTAGCGGCAGACGTGACGGCCGCCGGGCGTGACGAGGAACGCGTCTTGCTGGTGGTGACCAACAGCACGCCGGCGGTCGGTCTCCTGAGCCGCCACTTCCCGCGCGCACGCGTCTTGGCCACTGGCGATCTCGCCCAAGCGCACACCCTAGCCCGCCAGCTAACGCCGCAGGTCCTGCTGATCGACAGCCGCTGGCTGGCGCTGGACGCCCAGCAACTGACCGAGATCGGCCAGGAATGGGGGCTGTCCCAGGCGTCGCTCATCACCTGCCCCCTCCCCGGCGAGGCGTCACTGCGTCGCCGGCTGGCGGTCGACGCCTATTTGATCAAGCCGATCGTCCGCCAGAACCTGTGGGATGTCGTGCGCAGTTTTGGCGACAGTGTCGAGCAACTCTTGATTGTCGACGACAACCGCGATTTCGTGCGGCTGCTGCGCCAGATGCTCGCCAACCCGCTGCGCCCGCTGCGCGTCGAGAGCGCCTACAGCGGCGTCGAAGCCCTGGCCCGGCTGCGGCTGTCGCCGCCGGACCTGATCTTGCTCGACCTGGGGCTGCCCGACCTCAGCGGTGCGCAGGTGGTGGAGACGCTGCGCGCCCACCCGGTCTGGCGCTCGATCCCGGTGGTGGTGGTCACGGCGCAAGACGAACTCGACGGGCTGGAGGTCCTGCCGGGGGCCTTCACAGTGACCAAAGCCGGCGGGCTGCTGCCGGGCGACCTGGTCCACTGGCTGGAGGCGATCACACACGGCCCGCCGCCGCCCGCGCCGTCCCCTCGACCGGCATAGCGGCACAGCATGTCATCCCTGTGTCCAAATAGCGGCACAGCATGTCATATCAGTGGCACACCCTCCATTGACGCGCGCCCGGCGTCTGGCTATGCTCAGGCCACAGCCCTCTCCCATCTCCCTGCATGGCTGCCGGGGCCGGCAGGCCCGCCGGCGGCACGCCGCGGTCCAGGTCAAAAAACGTTTCACAGGTTGGCGTCTGCCCCGCCACGACGGCGGGACCCGTGCTGTCTAGCGTGTTACCCACAAAGGAGAAAACCATGCGCGCAAAGCCAATGACCCGACGTGAATTTGTACGCCTTGCCGGCTTGAGCCTTGCCGGGGCTGCCGTGACCGCCTGTGTCGCGCCCAGCGCCGCCCCCGCGCCCGCCGCCCCCGCCGCTGCCGTCAAGGAAGTTCGTTTTGCCACCGACTGGGTCGAAGGCGCACGCGGCGCCACGATTGAGGCGGCGCTCAAAGCCTTCCCCGAAGAATACCCCGGCATCCAGGTCACGCTCGAACCGATCGGCGGGGATTATTTCGACCGGCTGCAGATCCAGTTCTCGGGCGGTACCGTCGCCGATGTCATCCTCTTTGAAGGCGTGCTTGCCGCCGACTATATCGCCGAGGGGCTGCTGGCCGACCTGGCCCCCACGCTGGAGGCGATGGACATCGACCAGAGCAAATGGCGGCCTGGGACGGTGGATATCTTCCGCCAAGAGGGCAAGGTCTACGCCCTCCCCTTCCAGTTAACGCCCGCCATTTGGGTCTACAACAAGACCTTGTTTGAGCGAAAGGGCGTGGCGCTGCCCGACGACACCTGGGATTGGGACAAGGCGCTGGAGGCGGCGCAGGCCCTGACCGAAGCGCCCAACAGCTATGGCTTCTGGGCGCGCGTGGACATGAACCACGGCTATGGCAGCATGGGGCTGACCAACAGCAACGTGCACTGGGTCAACGACGAGTTCACCCACACCAATTTCGACGACCCCGGCTTTGCCGGGGCCATCCGCTGGATCATCGCCAGCGTACAGGAATATCAGGTCTCGCCGCTGCCTGCCGAGGTCGAAGGGCTGATGACGGCGGGTGTCACCAACCTCTTTGCCACGGGCAAGATCGGCATGACCCGCGGGAACGCCGGTTCGATTGGTTCTTTCAAAGGGTCGATTGGCGACCGCTTTGAATGGGACATCATGCCCACGCCCAAGGGGCCGCTGACCGGGCGCGGCGGCGGGCTGTGGAACGACCAGCCGCATGTCGTCACAAGCAACGCCATCACGCGCCAGGTGCTGCCCGAAGCCACCACGCTGGTGCTTTTCCTGGCGGGGGACGAGGTGCAGGGGCAGATCGCCAAAGACCGCGGCTCATGTCCCACGGTAGCCGCCATCCAGGAGAGCGAAGACTATCTGTCGCCGCCGCCGGCGCATATGCAGGTGGTGATCGACGAGCTGAAGCGGCAGGTGGGGCCGAAATACTTCCCCCGCTTCCTGGAGTGGTTCAACGCCGTCAACAAAGAGTTCGAGCTAG
>QEUY01000709.1 GCA_003577365.1 Chloroflexota bacterium
CTGCAACCCCGCAGCCGAGCGCACAGCCGGTCCTGCTGCCTACGGTGACCAACACGCCGCTGCCGACCAGCACGCCGGTTCCAACCGACACGCCGAGTGCGACCGCGACGCCAACCCCGTCTGCGACCGATACGCCGGCGCCGACGGACACGCCGCTGCCGACCGCGACCGACACGCCAACGCCGACCGCAACGGACACGCCGCCGCCGACCGATACGCTGGCGCCGGAAGTGACGGCGGTAGCGGCGCCGACGAATACGCCTGTGCCGACGAGTACACCCGTACCGACAAGTACGCCTGTGCCGCCGACCAGCACGCCGCCCCCGACCGCGACCGACACGCCGCCGCCGACGAATACGCCGACCGATACGCCGGCGCCGCGCCGCCCGGCATGCTCGAACCGGTTGCATAGCGGTGTGCCGCTGCATCTGAATCGAAAAAGCCTGTTGGCGACGGCTCGGCCAGGTCGCTAACAGGCTTTTTTGTGGGAAAAGCCGGCGGGCTTGACCGCCAGAGGGCTTGCAGGGCTTGCGGGTGTGCTACTCGCGCTTGCGGAAGGAATAGCCCCGCCCACGCACCGATATGAGGTACTGCGGCTGCTGTGGGTCCGGCTCGATCCGTTGGCGCAGATAGCGGATGTAGTTGTGGATATAGTGGACCGGTTCTTGATAGGCCGCGCCCCATACCGCGCGCAACAGCCCCAGGTGAGTGCAGACGTGCCCCGCATTTTCAAAGAGATGCGCCAACAGTTGATATTCGGTGGCCGAGAGTTTCACCGCTTTGCCGCGCACGCAGACCTGCTGGCTGTCGAGGTCGATCGACAGATAGCCGTCGTCGTAATAGGTCTCCTTGGCGGCTTCAGGGCTGGGGCGATACCAGCGCAGCGCGGCTTCGACGCGCTCCATCAGTTCGTTTTGCGAAAACGGCTTGGTGATGTAATCCACCGCCCCGGCATCCAACCCGCGCACGATGCTCTCTGTGCCGTCGAGCGAAGACAAAAAGACGATCGGCAAAAAGGTCTTGTCGAGCAGGGCGTCACACACCTGCCAGCCCAGCGAGTCGGGCAGCATAATGTCGAGGAGCACCAGGTCGGGGGTGTGGCGTGCAAAATGTTCCAGGGCCTGGCCGGCGGTGGCTGCGATCAGCACCCGATGCCCGTGGCTCTGGCAGATCAGCTTCAACAGCTTCTGGTAGAATGGATCGTCTTCGACGACCAAGATCGTGGCAGGCAGAATCGTTGCTGGGGAAGGAATGTCTGTCATGGGGTTCGCCGTGTTCCATTCAAAACCCCGGCGGCGCGGTGAACAGCTGTGGAGTGCCATCCGGCGCTCCTCCGGGAGTCCGGGGGGTCGTTACCATCTAAACGGCAATAACATCGGCCCGCCGAGTAACTTGAGCAACCCGGCGGGCGAGTGCAGATGTGCGCTGGCTGATGTCCAAAAACTCTGACCCTGGATCGAGGATCAGGCGCTGCGATTCAGGCTCTGAGGAGTCTGCGCCGGGCCTTACATGCTCGGCGCAGGGTTTAACCTGAAGTAGTAGCCCTTTCCATAGACATTCACCAGATACTTGGGCTGGTTGGGCGCATGCTCGATCTTGCGGCGCAGGCGGCCCACATAGAGGTGGACATAGTTCAGGCTGGCCTCATATCCTGCGCCCCAGATTTGGCTCAGAATCTGTTCGGCGGAGCAGATCTGGTTTGCCTTCTTGAGTAGATAGACCAGCAGGTTGTATTCAATTGTCGTAAGCGAGACGGCTTCGCCCTCCACGCGCACCTCTTGCGCGGCCAGGTTGACCTGCAAGTAGCCGTCATCATAGACCTGGGGCATCGCCTCCGGCAGAAAAGCCTCTTTGCGCCGCAGCGCGGCCCGGGTGCGCGCCAACAAGATCTGTGGCGCAGTCGTCGTCGTGACATAATCCACCGCACCCAGCCGCAGGGCGCGGATCGCATCGTCTTCGTGGTGTGAGGTCGAGAGAAAGACGATCGGGACGCGCGTCTTGTCCAGCACTTGCCGGCAGACTTCCCAACTGGGGATGCCCGGCAGCTCCACATCGAGCAAAACCAGGTCTGGCGAGGCCTCGTTGAAGCGTTTCAACGCTTCATTGCCCGACGAAGCAAAGAGAAAGCGGCAGTTATTTTGTAGCCCTTTCTCTAAGACCTGTCGAACCTCCGGCGCATTCTCCGCAAGCAAGATAACAGGGTTGTTCTTGTGTTGGCCGCGACCAAGACGGTCGGATCCGCTCTGATGATTCTGATTCTGTCTTGTCATGGGGTGTCTATGATTCCTCATCGCGGGCACTCTTGTCCGTTAGAAGCCTGCTCGACAGCGGCTGTAGATAGGTGGAGTGAAGCTGTTCCTATTACATGTTTTGAGACAGGCATCCACCGGAGTAAGGGTGCAAACTCTTCCGGGGCGCTGACAACGAAAAAAACTCGCTTGTGATACGTCAGCCTTGGACTGGACTGGTGGCGAAAGCCGTAGCCACAGACGCGGGATAGGTATCTCACGCCATGTCTATGTGAGTACCCATGCATTTACTTGTACGAACGGGAAGGGCGGGAGGATACTACCTATCAAAAAAGTGACAGCCATGACAGGATACATTTTCGTGCATATTGGGCGCACCCAAATTCTGCAGAACTCTTAGTTGTTATTTAGGTTTGACCTATTGACGGGTCTTGGGGCGCAGAGTATAGTGAAATGTGGGGCAGGAATCGCTGTCTGAAAAGTCGCCGCATACCTCGGCTCGCTGAAACTAGTTTAGACAATACGCGGAGACTCTTTCGATGCGACGATATGAATTGACCGATGAACAGTACGCATTGTTGGCGCCTCTGTTCGCAGAGTCCAACAAGCTGGGCCGGCCACAGAGCGACCATCGCCAGATCCTGAATGGCCTCTTTTGGAAGTTGAGTTCCGGCGCTGCCTGGCGAGATGTGCCCGCGCGGTATGGGGCCTGGCAGACAATCTACAGCCGTTATACGCAATGGCGCAGAGACGGCACATGGGATCAGATCGTCAAGCTGCTCCAGGTTCAACTCGACGAGCACGGCAAGATCAATTGGAATGAGTGGAACAGCCAGGGGG
>QEUY01000710.1 GCA_003577365.1 Chloroflexota bacterium
TCCTCGGCGTCGATTGGGTTCACCCTCGGATCGTCCGGCTGTCGCCCCTGGCCGCGCTCGGCGGCGCTCAGTGGCACGATCACCGGTTGAAAGCCGGCATTGAGCTCCCGCACCTGCGCCTTGAGCGTAGCCAGCGGCGCAGGCAGCACCGGTCGCGATCTGTCCTTGCCCACCGGCACATAGCCCATCTTCACGTCGTTTGGACCGGGGAAGGCCAGCAGCTTGAGCAGCGCCTGCATGCGCGGCCGGTCGGCCAACTGTTGCCCTGCCGGCACGCCCATCTTGGCCTCGAAAGCGCGGATAAAGTCGTCCTGGCCCTTGTTCACGCGTCCGTTGCCTTCCTCCCAAACCGGACAGCCCTGGGCGTCGAGCTTTAGACGCCTCTGCCCGCCTTGGGCCTTATCTTCGTCCTTGTCCTGGACAAAGAGCGTGGTATAGCGGGCGCGGCGGTCTTGTAGCGTCAGCTCCTGCAGCGCGATCTGGACGCTGCCCAAGCCGAGCGGTTTGCCCATGCCCAGCTTGTGACAGTAGGTTTTTCCATCCTGGACCGGCAGCAGCAGCGCCCAGAGCAGCGCGCCCAGCTCCCAATCCGCCAGGTTTTCAAAGTGGAGCGTAAAGCGGAAGGTGACGCCGGCGCGGAGTGGGCGCATGCGCGTGTACTGCGTGGGGTGGTCTTTGACCTCCTTCGGCGCGGCTTCGATGTAGGCGCGTCCCACCGGGCGGGGCTTGTGCCAATAGAGCTTGTCGCCGCGCAGCGTGGTCGGCTCTTGTGTCCAGCGGCCCGCTGTTTTCCCAACAGCCGCCGCCGCTGCCGTCTCGTCGGGCGTGGGCGAGCCGTAGTCCGAGAGATACTTCTCAGGCTCGTCCCGTTTACGCTTCTCTCTGGTCAGCGGGTCCGGCGTGCGCTGCACCAAGTACTGTTGGAAGGCGGTCGCTTTGGGGCCGGCGAGTATCTGGGGGTAGAGCCACGGCGTTTGTCCCGCTGCCTGCTCGATCCAGATATCGGTCTGGTTCGGTTCCAGCACGCCGTCGCCAAAAAAGACACGGCCGGCGTAGCTGCGCGCCTTGCCCTCGCCCGCCTCGCGGCTAAAGCCAAAGATCGCCTGGGCAATGTCCACCATCGGCCCGGGTCTTTCCTGAAGCGCGCTGGGCAGATAGTCCTGGACGGTGTGCGGATAGGGCAGCCGCATCATCATCGTATGGCCGAAAAAGAGGCGGTCGCCCTCCTGTACATAAAAGACTGGGTACCAATAGTCGAGCTTGTTACGTTGCGGGGTGGCGTTCTTCGTCTCGCCGGCGCTGAGCACGCCGTTCGGCCCTAACTGCTCATGCTGCCAGGGCGTACACTGTTCGCGGTATTGGGCGATCACGGCGTCGTCCACCTCAATGGTCTTGGCGGGATCCCAGTCGGGCGGGTAGACCACGGCCTCCGACTTTTTGGAACTCTCCGGGTGCTTCGTATTCACCATCGGGCCGCTTTCGACCAGCGTGCCCGCGATCTCACCGGCTGCGCCGGTTGCCGTGGCCGACGCGGCTAGTACCTTGGCGTACCGGATGTGGACAAGGCCGCCGCGCACCGCCTGAAACTTCCACGGCCCCGGCACGATGTAGATCGGCCAGGCGCGTTTGCACCCCGGCAGCGTCGTCAGTTTGCTGCGGAGCGGGTTGAGCTTGGCGTGGCTGATGCGCGCAAAGGTCGTTCCGCCGATCTCCTGCGCCGGTTGGAGCAGCCAGCGATCGCCGACCTTGCTCAGATAGCCGGCGCGCACACGCGGGGTATAGTGCTTGTCGCCGTGCGCGTCCATGATCTGCTCTTGATAGCGCAGCCGGTGGCTGGTGGTGTCGGCGATGGCGCGGTAGACCAGCCGCCGGCTGGTGACGGCCTCAAAGCGCGCCGCGGCCACGATCTGCACCAGGCTGCGCACCATCCCGCGCAGGCTGCTGCCGGGAAGGCGAGGCGTGGTTTGCGCCAGCGTATAGAAAAAATCGGCTTTGTTCTTGATCCAATCTTCCGGCGGGCAGGTTTTAGCCGCGCCGGGATGGTCCTGCGCCCACTGTTCTTGCGCCAACCGTCGCGCATATTCCTCCACTTCAAGCGCAGCGCGGATAAAGGTAGGGGTGCGCGTCGTCAGCGTGCAGACGATGCGCCCGGTAAAGCGGTCTGTATCATAGCGGTCTTGGTCGGGCAGCGTAGAGGCAGCGATCTCGACCGGACTTTCGGGCAGCGGCACAAAGTTATAGGGCGCGCTGGCGCGGTCGTTCGGGTGTGTCGGGTTGGCCTGTTGCGGCAGCATCCACCTTACTCCTCTCGCTTGCCCGATCTCTCTGCGGGCGGGGCGGCTTGCGCCGAGTCGGGTTCCGGCGCTGTGTCCGGTGTGGTTTCGGGCGGCAGCGGCTGCGCCGGCGCATATATCCCGCCCAAGCGCTGCGTGCCCAGGCTGACCAAGCGGCTGCCGGCGATACGCAGCGTGCCGTCTGGCTCCTGCTCCAGATAGTGGCGCAGCAGCAGGCGCAGTGGGCGCTGTTTGAGCCGCTGCTTGGGCGGGTCAAAGGGGATCTGGCGGCGCAGCAGCGGGACGGCATGATAAAGCCCCTCCACGCCATCGGACACCAATGTAAAGCCGCCCCGTTCGCCAGATGGTTCGACCTGCGTGCCCCAGAGCACCTGAAGTTCGTCGAAGTAGCGGCAGCGCACCGTCTGCCCGTCGCAGCCTTCGGGCGGGGGCGCCGGCGCTGGCTGGGCCGCGCC
>QEUY01000711.1 GCA_003577365.1 Chloroflexota bacterium
TCGGCGGTCCAAATGGCGGGCTGCAGCACATCGGCCAGGGCCAAGCGCCCGTGGCGCTCCAGCAGGTCGCTCCAGCCGGCGACGGTGCCGGGGATGCTGACGGCATGGCCGGTGAAGGCAGGCATGGCAGTATAGCCCAGGCGGCGCACGTCGGCGATGCTGGCCGCGGCGGGGGCGCGGCCGGAGCCGTTGAGCGCCGTCACCTGTTTGGTCTCGGCGTCCCAATAGAGGGCGAAGCAGTCGCCGCCGATGCCGGTCGAGGTCGGCTCGACCACGTTGAGCATGGCGGCGGTGGCGACGGCGGCGTCGGCGGCGTTGCCGCCGGCTTTGAGAATGTCGAGGCCCGCCTGGGCAGCCAGGGGCTGGCCGGTGGCGACGATGCCGCGCGTGGAGAGCACATTGCTGCGGCGTGAACGGAAGACAGCGTCGAATTTCATAGAGGCTCCTGCCGGTGGAATTGGGACAGGTAGATTTGGTCGGGTTCACCCTGTCTCTGCATAATATAGGACGACTGCATCATTTCCAAATTGGCGGGCGATCCATGAGGTCTGGACGATGGGGTTTGGACGATTGCCCGCGCAGGGGGTAGACTAGGGTCACTATGGGGATCGTCATCCAATATGTTGCCAACTATGCGCCCTGGATCTACGCCATATGCGGGTTGGTCGCGCTCTATCAACTCTATCGCATTTGGCTGGTGCGCGGCGAGCGCAAGCAGGCAGTCTTCTCGCTGGAACGCGAGAAGGCGGTCCACGATACCTATAGTATCTTCGGGGTGGCGCTGGTCTTGCTGGTGGTGATGGGGTTTACCTATTTTATCAGCACGACGCTGGCGAGCGCCGTCCAGCCTCTGGTGCGTGAGGCGCTGCAGCCAACCCCGGCGCTGCCGTTTATGCTCACCCCCACCAATACGCCTTTGGCTGTGACGGCGACGCCGACCGCAACCCCCACGCTTGACCCCGATGCAATCGCGGGGGGCGGGCCGGAAGCTGACGGGACGCCGACGCCGCTCGCCGAAGCGGAGGCGCTGGCGACTGCGGAGGCGGCTGCGGCAGAAACGCCCACACCCGAACCGACCGCGACCCCGGCCCCTGTGGTGCTGGCGCCCAGTTGCGCCGACAGCCGCGCGGTCTTGTTTCGCCCCGGCCAAAATGAGGTGGTGCGCGGGGTGGTCAACATCATCGGCAGAGCCACACACGAGAGCTTTCAATATTACAAGATCGAGTATGCGCCCGGCGCCAATGCGGGCGGCGGCTTTGCCTATCTGACCGGGGGCAACAGCCCGGTCGAAAACGGCGTGCTCGCCAGCGTCGATACGACGGCGTTGGGCAATGGCGAGTGGACTTTACAACTGGTGGTGGTCGACCAGACCGGCAACTGGCCGCCGCCGTGTCAGGTCACGATCACGATCCAGAACTGAGCGCTGCGCCAAGCGATGCTTCAGGACAAGCCGCGTCTCCAAACCGCCTTTCTGATCGCCCTGGTTGCCATCGTCGTCCTCGTCATTGTCTACAATCTCGGGGTGGCGCGAGGGCGGCTGCGCGTGCGCCAGGAATTATTGGACGTGCAGGCGGAACTGGTGGCGCTGCTTTCGGCCACGCCCACCGTGATCGTCCCGCCGACCGCAACGCCGACGCCGACCCCTTCGGGCACGCCTACCCCCAGCCCCACCCCGACACTGTCGCCGACCCCCACGCTGTCGCCCACGCCCACGGCGACGCCCGCCTCGCTGGAGGAATGGGCGGGACGCTATCAGCAGTTGGCGGTAGACGGGCTGAGCAGCAGCTCGATGGGCGATTTCACGCCGGAGCAGGCCGAGGCGCTGCTGCGCCGTATCGCCCAGGAGCAGGGGCTGCTCTATGTCCCGGCAGCCTATTTTCTGCTCCAGAGCGAACCCTGGGCCGCGCTGGTCGCGCCGCGCACGCCCCAGGGCCAGGTGCTGCCCCTCTTGATCTGGCGTGAGCCAAACGACCGCAACCGCATCCGCGGCCAGATGCTGGCCGATCTAATCGGCCCGCGCGGCGGCCCCGACTATACGAGCCTGAGGGGCGGGCTGAGCCACGGCCTCATGCGCCAGGATTTTCTGGGGCAGTTTCATGTGCTGCTGGTGGAGCGGCCCGACCTGACCGAAAAGCTCAACGTCTATGTGCTGGCGCAGCCGCAGCCCGGCGCTGATTTCGACCTGCTCTGGAGCAGCCGCACGACGCCGCTGTGGGCGATCCCGGCGAGCGGCAGCGAGCTACAGTTGGTCGAGGCCGAGGGGTCGCTGCTGCCCGACCTGGTGGTGGCCGCGCCGTTGGGCAGCGACAGCGAACTGCGCAGCCGGGTCCACGCGCCGAATGCGTTTGTCGAGCAGCCGCCTTTGGCCCGCCAGTGGGCAGTCACACGCTGGCGCTTTGCCACGGTCGAGGACGCCGCCGAGATGTCGGGCGTGATGCAGCCGGGCTATAACCTGCAGGAGGCGGCGCTGCGTTCCACGCCGCTGACCGCGCTCTCGCACCTGTTGGAACTGCTGCGCGCCCAGAACTTGAATGAGGCTTCTAACTATACCAGCCGATTGGACTTGCTTCAGCAGGCCTATGATATGGGGCTGAGCCGGCCTGCGATCTGGATGGGCATCTACCAGGATGCCGGCGGCCGCGAGGTCTTGGGCAACACGATCACCGACCGGGTGCGCTTTTTTGACAACGCCGACCGCAGCCGCAGCTTTGTGGCCTTTTTTGAGCAAGACGCCGAGGGGGCCTATC
>QEUY01000712.1 GCA_003577365.1 Chloroflexota bacterium
CAGGTGCGCACGCCGATGGTCTTTGGCAACTATGTGACGGCGCGCGTGGCGGTCTTTGACACGCGGCGCGAGGGCAGGCAAGACGGCAACGGCATCCGCAGCGTGACCTTTGACATCAACAACCCGAACGGCGACACCTATCACCGCACCGAGGAGACCGCGCCCTACTGTCTGTTTGGCGGCAACGACCCGGCCTGTCCTGGGGTCGACGTGCGCCAAGCGCGCGGCGACTGGCCCGACGGCCAATATTCCGCCGCCATCACAATCGAGGCGCGCGATGGGCTGACCAGCAACTGGAACTGGACTTTCTGTGTCCACACCTGCAACCCGGCCAACCCACCCTGGATCGACTTTGCCCAGATCGGGCGAGACAGCCTTGATCCGGTGGTCTATGGGGAACTGGTCTTTCAGGTCGTAGCCTATCAGGAAGAGGTGGGCACCGACGACGGCGACGGCATCGACTATGTGGATTTCTATATCTACGGCCCGGATGACGAGAACCACCAGATTTGGCATCAGCGCGAACAGAATCCCCCCTTCTGTGCCTTTGGCGGCGGCAATGTCTGCCCTGGTGCGACGCTCGACCAACCGGGCCAATACCGGCTGGTGGCAGTCGCCACCGCCGACGACGGGCTGCAATCTCGTCTGGATTACTTTATCGATGTGCAACCTGGCGGAACAACCGTCCCCGACTGAACTGCGCGGGGCGCAGGAGACCAACCATGAACTGTGATGTCGTGTTTGAAGGCGGCGGCGCCAAGGGCATTGCCTTGGTCGGCGCATGGCAGGAGTTTCAGGCCCAGGGCCACGGCTACAACCGCATCCTGGGCACCTCGGCGGGCGCGATCATGGCGGCCTTCTTGGCGGCTGGCTACAGCACGCAAGAACTGCTGGCGGTGCTTTCCGAAAAGCAGAACGGCCGGCCCGTGCTGGCGACCTTTCTCGGCGACCCCGAATTTGGCGATGCTGAGGATGTCAGCCAGAGCGTGATCGCCGGTGTGCTGCGCAACGTGGATCTGCCCTTTGTGCCCGATGCCCTGGGCGCGTCGCTCAATACGCGCATCGTGCGCGCCATGTTGACCCAGCCGCGCTTTCGCAATATCTATTCGTTTGTCGAGCGCGGCGGCTGGTATTCTGCCGATGCCTTTGTCGCCTGGCTGCAGGCCAAGCTGGACAGCGGGGAAGTTCAGGGGAAGCCGCGCAACTACAGCGGGATGACCCTGCAACAATTCTTCGACGCCACCGGCGTGGACCTCTCATTGGTGGCGGCGGACACCAGCGCGGGCAAGATGCTGGTGCTCAACCATCACACCGCGCCCGGCTGCCCGCTGGTCTGGGCGGTGCGGATGTCGATGAGCATCCCGCTGCTCTGGCAAGAGGTCGAATGGCAGCAAGCTTGGGGCAGCTATCAGGGCAAGCCGTTGGCGGGCCATGCGATCGTGGACGGTGGGCTGCTCTCCAACTTCCCGCTGGAGCTGTTTATCTCCGATCAGGAGCATGTCACACGGCTGATGGGGCCGAAGCAGAACGTGCCCGTGGTGGGCTTTTTGATCGACGAGGCGCGCCCGCTCTCCGACGTGATGGCTGTGCCGCGCGGCGTGGGCCGCGTGCTGGCCGAATCGCGCACCTTCCAGCGCATCAGCCGTCTGATCGACACCGCCACTACCGCCCACGACAAGCTGGTGATGGAGGCCTATGCCCAACTGGTGGTGCGTCTGCCCGCCAACGGCTATGGCACGACCGAGTTCGACATGAGCGACGAGCGCCGCGCGGCCTTGATTGAGGCGGGCCGCCTGGCGACCCAACAGCATCTTGCCAAGTTCCCGCCGGGGCAGGCCAGCCGCGGCGTCGAGTCCCCCGCGGCGATGCGCCAGATGGTCGACCGCATCGCCACCGAACTGCTCGCCCCCTAAGTGCAAACGGATAAACCGCAAAGGTTGCAAAGGTCGCCGCTGGAGTCTGGTTTGGGTCCTGACAAGGAGATCGCCATGACCGACCGCATCACGAGTTCGACAAGCACAGCGCCCGGATTGGTTGTCACGCGCGGGGACGAGGTCAACCAGGCCGCGCAGTACGGCGCGCGCGTCCAGCCTGCCGATGTCCCTGCCGGAAGCCTCTATTGGAAGGTCGTCAACGTGCGCCACCTGTCACCGGATGAGAACCGCGGCAAGCACAACGTTTTTGTGCGCGTCCTCGACGAGAACGGCGCACGCGTGCGCGACCCAAATCTACGCATCGGCTGGACTTGGGAAGGGCGCAGAGAGGACGAACGGGCCGACCCCAAGACGCTGGACAAACCCGACGGCGAACTGGGCTTTGGCGACGTCGATCTCTTCAAGGGCCAGCACACCGAAGTCTGGATCGAGGGAGACGGCCTGCCCGGCGACCATGTGCTCAATTTGCATACGGATCACGAGCCTGCCGAAAAGACCGCCGACGGGCAAGACGGCAACACGCGCTTTCACCATTCGTACCTGGTCACCTTCCAGCGCACGCGCCAGGCAGAGGCGGCGATGCCTGCGCCGGCGCCGCAGGAGCCGGGTGCAGTGGTCGCCGCCACGAATGGCAGTCCGGCCCCGCCTGCGCTCGACGCTGCCACCTTTGTGCGCGAGGAAGACGACGTGCCCGATGGGACACGCCTGCGTCCGGGTGAGCGTTTTGCCAAACGGTGGGTGCTGCGCAACAGCGGGACGACGACCTGGGCGCAGGGCTATCGTCTGGCCTGGGCCGGCGGCGACAGCCTGGG
>QEUY01000713.1 GCA_003577365.1 Chloroflexota bacterium
GCGCCAAAAAAGCCGTCCACACCCGGCATACGCCGCAAGGCCTCGCCCACATTCTCCGGCTCGTCCAGCGGCCCGCCATGACAGATCACCAGCAGCTCCGGGTTGACCGCCCGCCCCGCCTCGGCAATGGTCAAGACACGGCCAATCGCCGCGTCCAGGCTCAACGCCACCCCCGCGCCGATGCTGCCCGAGGTCGTCAGCCCCACATGCGCCACCAACTGGTCCGCCCCCGCCCGCGCCATCGCCGCCGCCTGCTCGGCATCAAAGACGTAAGGCGAGGTGAAGAGATCGAGCTCGTGCGCCAGCCGCACCAGCTCGATCTCCTTGTCATAGCCCATGCCCGTCGCCTCCAGGTTGCGCCGGAAGTCGCCGTCGATCAGCCCCACCGTGGGGAAGTTCTGCACCCCCGCAAAGCCCATCGTCTTGAGCTGGCGCAAAAAGACCGGCATCAGCCGGAAGGGGTCGGTGCCGCACACCCCCGCCAGCACCGGCGCGTCTTTGACCACCGGCAGCACCTCGGCGGCCATCTCGACCACGATGCCGTTGGCGTCGCCGTAGGGCATCAGCCCGGCCAGCGAGCCGCGGCCCGCCATGCGGTAGCGGCCGGAGTTGTAGATGATGATCAGATCCGCCCCGCCCGCCTCGGCCAGCTTGGCCGAGATGCCCGTGCCCGCCCCGCAGCCCACAACCGGCCTGCCGGCTGCGCGCTGGGCGCGCAGCCGGCGGATGATCTCGTCGCGTGCCATTGCCATGCCAAACTCCTTTGGAAATATAGCTTGAAGAAGGATAGCTTGAAAGCGTGATCCGGCGAGCCAGGTCAGCGGCGGCGCGCCCTCGTCTGGGCCGCCTCACGGCTTGTTCAACATCGCCAGCAGGGTCTCGACCGCAGCGTCGGCAAACTCGGGGTCGTTGATGTTGTGCTCCAGCTCATAGACCGGGATGCCGGGGCGCAGATTGCGCTTGATCGCCTCATAGCAGGCCGCATCCGCCTCCGGGTCCCAGAAACGCCCGCCGGGGCTGTCGAGCATCGAGACGCCGCGCAGCGGCAGCAGCACCGCCACCGGCCCGCGCGCCATGTTCGCCGCCTGCGCCAGCAGCTCGCCGATGCGCCGGTTTTCCGCGACGTTGGTGCGCAGCAGCGTGACGTTGGGGTTCCACGCATAGAGCGTGCGGCTGCGATACTGCTCGGGCACGGTGTCCGGGCTGCCAAAATTCGCCATATCGACACAGCCCGGCGCCAGCACCGCCGGGATGCCGGCGCGTGAAGCCGCCTGGCCGCGCTCGGCCCCGGCGCTGAAGACGCCGCCGCACACATGGTCGGCCAGCTCGGTGGTGGTGATGTCCAGCGAGGCGGCGATGTAGCCGTCGGCGATCAGCCCCTCCATCGTGCGCCCGCCCGCGCCGGTGGCGTGAAAGACCAGCACCTCATAGCCCGCCGCTTCCAGCCCATGGCGCGCCCGGTCGACGGCGGCCGTGGTGTTGCCAAACATCGAGGCGCTGACCAGCGGCTTTTCTTCCTGTGTGGGCGGGGCTTCGACCTGCACCATGCCCGCCAGCGCCCCGGCGGCGTTGGCAAAGATGGCGCGGCTGATGCGGTTGAGCCCCGCCACGTCGACGATCGAGGGCACAAAGACGATGTCCTTGCCGCCGCTAAAGGCGCTGACGTCGCCCCCGCCCACGGTCGAGACCATCACCTTGGGCACGCCCACGGGCAAGCCGCGCATGGCCGCCGTCGCCACCGAGGTGCCGCCCGTGCCGCCCATGGCCAGGATGCCGTCGAGCTGCCCTTCATCATACAGCCGGCGCACGACCTGCGCCAGCCCTGCCGCCGCCGCCGCCATGGCTTGGTCCTTGTGCTGCCCGGAGGCGAGCTGTGCCAGGTCGCCGCCCCCCGCCGCCAACACCGTCTCGCGCGGGATATCAGGCGCATAGCCCGGCGGCCCCAGGATGCCATAGTCGACCGTCAGCGTCGCCACCCCCTGCGCCTCAAGCAGGCGTTTGACATAGGCGTACTCCTCGCCTTTGGTGTCCAACGCCCCCGCCAAGACCACTGTCTTCGCCATAGTTCCCTCCAGGTGTATTTGCGGATATATGAAAATTGACGACCGGATGGCTCAGGGCCTCGCCGCGTGGCGGCGAGGCTCCAGGTCGATCAAGGGCGCGCCCGCCAGCTCCAGCTCGGCGGCGCGGTGGCAGGCCACAAAGCGCCCCGGGGCCGCCTCGGTCCACGCCGGCGCCGCGCTGCGGCAGCACGCCACCGCATAGCGGCAGCGCGGGTGAAACGCACAGCCCGCGGGCGGGTTGGCCGGGTTGGCCACCTCCCCCGGCAGGGTGATGCGGCGCATGCGCCGGTCCGGGTCGGGCAGCGGGATGGCCGCATCTCCTTGAGCCCGCGCTTGTCGAGCGAGAGCACGTCGATGGGCGCGCTGCCCTTGGGCGTACAGAAAATCTGGCCGCTCGTCGGCTCGACGGCGCGCAAGATGCAGGCGCACACCTGGACAGGCACGGGGGCCTGTCCCTACAATTTGTGAGACGCAGCCATCAGCAGGCGCGCGGCCCGGTTAGCGCAAACGGCGTTTCCTATGCTCGTTAAGAAAATACTGCCGCTACCTTCTCCTTTCCTGATCTTTGCGCCCTTTGCGCTGAAATCTCTGCTCTCTTCCCCCACTGCCTACCTGCCTACTCCCTATTCCCTCTCCACCCCCAGCGCCACCACGCCCAGCTCGGTGACCGCGGGCTGCCCG
>QEUY01000714.1 GCA_003577365.1 Chloroflexota bacterium
CATCCCCAACGCGCTGGGCTGGACACTGTCCAATCAGCAACTGGACAACTTCTACCTGGAAGTCGACACCACCCATCTGGCCGGACCGGTCGCCGTCGAGCATGGCGTGCTCTTCCGCTATGTCGACCCGCAAAACTTCTACTTCCTGGCGATCAGCGCCACCGGCGAGTTCAGCCTCTGGCGGCTGCAAGAGAATGAATGGCAGGTGATCCAAGATTGGACCTACACCCCGGCCATTTTGGCCGAAAGCGGGCTACCCAATACGATCGGGCTGCTGGCGGAGGGCGAACAGATGACGATCCTGGTCAACGACGAAGTGGTGTTGGAGACCCGCGACGACACCTTCCCCACCGGCGCGATCGGCCTGGCGCTCGGCACATTTGCCGAAGGGGGCGTCACGGTCGCCTTCGACAACCTCACCCTGTGGGGGTTGGAGGTGAGCGGCGACAGCCTGACCGTGCCCGACATCCCGGCGCAGCCCACCGCCGAACCGACCGAAGAGCCAACTGAGGAGCCTGCCGGCGCCAGCGCACGCATCGAGGCGATCCTGGCGAGCGACCCCACGATCAGCGACGACTTCCGCCGCGACCAAGGCCTCTGGGCTATGGACGCCACCGATAGCGCCACGCCCTTCTTTGAGCGCCGCGCCCTGCACATCGAAGTCGTCAGCGAAAACTGGATCGGCTGGAGCGAATATGTCGGCGAAGGCGAGGAGCAGTTCCAGTTCTCCGACTTCTATGCCGAGGTCGATATGAGCTTTGCCCAGCGGCCCATAGGGGCCGCCGGCGGCATGATCGTGCGGCTACAAGACTCCGGCGACTTTTACTATTTCGTCGTGGAGGCCGCGGGCAATTACAGCCTGCACAAGCGCGTGGGCGATGTCTGGGTCGAGTTGATCCCGTGGACGGCGACCGACCAGATGGACACCGCCGACGGAGCCGTGACTCGCATCGGCGCGCTGGCCGAGGGCGACCAGTTGGCGCTCACCATCAACGGCGTCACCGTGGGCGAGGTGCAGGAGGCCGACCTCAGCCTGGGCTATCTGGCGCTGCTGTCCGCCACCACCGACACCGCGCCGGTCGAGGTGATCTACGACAACTTTGAGCTCTGGGACCTCTCCCAGTAAGAACAGAGGCCCAGTGACATACACAGCGGGCGCGATTCGACAAAGCGCCCGCTGTGTACTATACTTAAACGCTGTGACCTTATCAGCCCGAAAGACGGGCCGGGCTGTGTTTGTTTGACAATGTGCTTATTTGAGAATTTGACAGTACGAGAGTTGACCGAACGGCGGGCCGGTTGGGCCGATGCCGAGGAACGAACGGGAGCAAACAAAGGATGGCAAACAACAAATCGGCAGAGAAGCGCAACCGCCAGAATGCCAAGCGCGCCGCGCGGAATCGCGTGGTGCGCGGCAGCGCGCGCACCGCGGTCAAGAAGGCGCGTCTGGCGATCGCCAGCGGCGCGGACAACGCCCAGGAGCTGGTCCAGGCCGCCGAGAGCGCGCTCGACCGCGCGGCCAGCAAGGGGGTCATTCACCGCAACAACGCCAGCCGCCGCAAGAGCCGCCTCTACCAGGCGCTCAACAAGACCGCCGCGGAGTAAGGCGCGCCCTGCGGGCGCGTGATGACTACGCAGAGCCGGAAACCGGCGCGGAGCGATCTGCGCCGGTTTTTCAGATTGGAGTTTTCCTCTTACAGCATCAATTCAAGGGGTGCTTCATCCTCGCTTCCCGCATGCACCTCGGAAACCGCACGGAATCCAGCGCGCCGATAGAACGTCACGGCTTCTGGGCTGGGCCAGACAATCAAGAACTCAAGCCCACGCCCCGTGGCGGTTATAGTAGTCGCACACCGGCTGCAGCGGGCAGATCTCGCACTTGGGCGCACGCGCCTGGCAGATCTCGCGGCCATGGCGGATCAGGTTCAGGTGCAGCGGATAATAGGTTTCCGGCGGCATCAGGCTTTCCCAAATGCGCTTGATCTTCTCGGCGGCGTCCGTGCGCCCGCCGATGCCCAGGCGCTGGCTGATGCGCTGGATGTGCGTATCCACCGGGAACGCGCCGCGGTTGAAACAGAAGAGCAGCACAATGCTGGCCGTCTTGTGCCCCACGCCGGGGAACGCCGTCAGATAGGCCAGCGCCTCGCCCACCTCCATCGTCGCCAAGTGGTCGAGGTTATAGCAGCCTTCCAACTCGCGCAGGCGCGTCAGCGCCGCCACAATGTGCGGGGCCTTCTGATTATACATGCCCGCCGGGCGGATCGCCGCTTTGATGGCCTCCAGCGGCGCAGTCCGCACCGCCTCCCAGTCCTCGCCAAAAGCCGTCTTGAGTTGGTCGAAGGCACGGCTGCTGTTGACATCGTTGGTGTTGGCCGAAAGGATCGTCCCGATCAACTCGTCGACCGGGTCGCCGCCGCCCGTCCATTCAGGCCGGCCAAAGAGCGCATTGAGTTGCGCAAAGACGAATTTTGCCTTCTCCGGCAGCGTCAGGCTGCCCGCTTCAGGGTCGCTGTTCATCGCATCCATTCACAAACAGGCGTGGCACCCGCCCCAAAATGCGGCTGACCACATCATAGTTGATCGTCCCCAGCCGCCGCCCCACCTCCGCCGCGGCCAGCTCCCGCGCCCCCTGCCGCCCGATCAGCACGACCTCATCGCCCTGGCGCACCGGCGTGGCCGCGGCGATGGCCGTCACATCCACCACGCATTGATCCATGCAGACACGCCCCAGCAGCGGCGCGT
>QEUY01000715.1 GCA_003577365.1 Chloroflexota bacterium
CGCCACATAGCGTCCGACGCGCGGCCAGTCTACCTCCGGCCCTACGACCTTGAGGTCGCGCGGCAGCAACACGTTGAAGGCGTCCACCGGCAGCGGCGCGGCGCGATAGGCCGCCAGGATCGGTGCGACGGTTGCGTCGTCCGCCTCCG
The DNA here is from genome assembly GCA_003577365.1 of Chloroflexota bacterium. GTDB lineage: Bacteria > Chloroflexota > Anaerolineae > Caldilineales > Caldilineaceae > QEUY01. The sequence goes on from QEUY01000715.1 coordinate 150, forward strand.
GCTGGAGCGACACGACCGTGCACTCGAGATAATCAAAGCCCGCCGCCTGCGCCAGCGCGGCCGGTTCGATGGCACAGCAGCAGCCCAAACGGATCATACACGTTATCCTTGTCAGTTTGGCTTGGCCCAGGCCGGCCGCGTCTCGGCCAGCCCCGCTTGATCGAGACAGCGGCGCAGCGCGGCCGCGGCCACCCGCATCCCCTCCGGCCCGCTGAAGCCGCTGGAATGGCCCGCCACGGCCAGATGCGGCTCCAGCGCCACATAGCCCTGATAGCCCGACGCGGCCAGGTGCTCCAGCAGCGCGACCACCTGCCCGTCACCCTCGCCCGCGGGCCGCACTGCCCCTGTGGCGGCGTCCAGGTCTTTGACATGCACATGGCCCACCCGGCTGCCCAGGCGCGTCCAGCCATCGGCGACCTGAGCCAGCTCGCCCACCTGGACAAAATTAGCCGGGTCCCAGGCGAAGCGCAGAGTCGGCACGGCGTCGAGCAGCGCCGCGCAGCGGGCGATCGTGTCCCCCACGATGCCCTTTTCATTCTCCAGCAGCAGCGTGATCCCGGCGTCTCGCGCCATGCCGGCCATGCGCGCCAGCCGCGCCGCCGCCTGATGAAGTGCGGGCGCTGGCGGCGTCTCTTCCGGGTAAAAGGAAAAGACCCGCACACGCGCCACGCCCAGCGCCTGTGCGATCTCAAAGATGCGGCGCAGGTTGCCGAGTTCAACCGTCTCGGGCCGGCTCAACGGCGACTTGCCCACCGGGCTGCCCAGCGCGCTGACCTCGACCTGCGCCGCGGCGCACATCTGGCCGATACGCGCCACCTCGGCGTCAGTCAGGTCGAGCACATTCTTTCCCCATACACCGCGCAGCTCCAGCGCGCCGATCTCCAGTTCACGCAGCAGCGCCAGTTGCGTGTCCAGGTCGTCGGCGATCTCGTCGCCGAACGCGCTCAAGCGCACAGTTGCCGATGTCATAGCCCCTCGCTGTGTAGCCGCCTCACGCTGCGGCGGAAAGGTGGGTTAGAGCCGAGATAGTGGTGCTGAACGCGCCTGGCGCGCCAACTGCCGCTGCAGCAGCAACGCACGCACGGCGAACACCAGCGCCACCACGATCAGCAGCGCCATCAAGACAAACGTGTCTTGAAACCCAAACAGTTGCGCCTCCGGCGCGGCCTGCGTTATGTCGGCGGCGACCCGCGCGCCGCTGTGCGCCGCCACGCGGCTGGCCCAAAACGCGCCCATGATGGCGACGCCGGTCACCTGGCCCATCGTGCGCGTGATCGCCAGCAGCCCGGAGGCCACCCCCAGGTTTTCACGCGGCGCGGCTCCCATCACGGCGCTGTTGTTGGGCGACTGGAACGTGCCCAGGCCGATCCCGATCGGCAAAAAGCGCAGCACATAGCCCAGAATGCCGGTGTCCAGGTTCAACGTGCTGGCGCTGTAGAAGCCCACCGCGACAATGGCGAGGCCGATCACCGTGATCGGGCGCGAGCCGAAACGATCCGACATCGCGCCGGCGATGGGGGCCATCACCCCCAACCCAAAAGGAACCACGCCCATCATCAACCCCACGGTACGCACATCATAGCCCATGACGCCCTGGAGCAAAAAGGGCACCAAGATCGTCGACCCTGCCGTGGCGATAAAGACCAGAAACCCGGTGCCCAAATTGGTGCTGAACTGGGCATTGCGAAACATGCCCAGGTTGATCATCGGGTAACGCGCGCGGCGTTCAATCCAGAGAAAGAGCGCCAACATCACCAGCCACAGCCCCAACAGTCCCAAGATCAGCGGGTGACGGTAGCCCATCTCCTGGCCGAGCGTGAGCGCCAATAGCAGCCCCATCAGGCTGGCAAAGAGCGAGAAGGCCCCGGCAAAGTCAAACTGCTGGCGCAGCGCAGGCCGCAGATCGGGCAAGTTGCGCAGCCCCAAGAGAATACCCGCAATGCCCACCGGCAGATTGACCAGAAAGATCCAGTGCCACGAAAAGGCGTCGAGCAGGAGGCCGCCCACCGTGGGGCCGGTGACGATGCCGATGCTCACCATGGCGCCGCCGATCCCCAAGGCCCGCCCGCGTTCGGTCGGCGGAAAGGACTCGGTGAGGATCGCCGTCCCCAGCGCCATCACCATCGCCGCGCCGATGGCTTGCAGCACGCGAAACCCGATCAGCGCATAGACGTTCCAGGCCAGCGCACACAGCACAGACCCCAGCGTGAAGATGGCAAAGCCGCTCAAATAGATGCGCTTCTTGCCCTGCATGTCCGCCAGCCGCCCCACGCTGAGCATCAAGGTAGTCACCGTCAACAGATAGGCCAACACGACCCACTGCACGGCAGCAAAGCTGGTCTGAAAGACCCGCTCCAGCGTGGGCAGCGCCACATTGACAATGCTGCCGTCAATCGTCGACAGAAAAATCCCCATCGCCACCGAGGCCATCACGGCCCATTTCCGGCTGTAATCAATCGCTCCAGGCTGCATTGCGCTTCTTTTCATGATTCAGGATCAGGGCCATCTTGGAAAGGGGCGGATGGCGTGCGGCTGTCAGCATCACCAGGTTGGCGCACACCCCGTCCGCGCCGTATAATGCAGGGCAGATCAG
>QEUY01000716.1 GCA_003577365.1 Chloroflexota bacterium
CGTGTATCACATGGTGCAGGACCCCATCGGCTAACCTGCCGGCTCGCAGGCGTGCGCCGTCGCGCCGTCCGGCGAAGAAACGCGCGGCAATCATGGCCTTAGCGGAGGGAACGCGCCAGGTGTAAATAGGGCAAATACAGGAGTATTCCTGGCATAATTGTCAGAAGAATTTATAACAAGCAAACCGAGGGGTCCTGATATCCTCAGGAGGATCACATTCCTCTGATCCGAGCAGATAATACGCGCCAGCCTTTGTGGTCGCGGCCACTGGCCGCGACCGAAGTTGCCCCCAGGGATGCGACATTTGTCCTATAGACAATTGTCTGGTCTCTGTTACGCTCTGGGGGAGGCTGAGATGCCAATGGCAAAGTGTGCGATGAAGCGGGCGGACTGCCCGTTGATATGCTCTGCCTTCTCAACTTAGCGACTATGCAAGGAGCGACTACAATGCAGCCACACCACGCCATCCTCGTCGCGAGTATGGCTTGCACGCGGAACCGTCTCGACTTTAGCTCCACCCGTCGGCTCTCTCGATCCTCCTCGCAGCCAAGCATCCTGTTCAGTTTGGCGTTGGCTCTGGCGTTGATCCTCGGTTTCGGCCAGGCAGCGCAAGCCCAGTCGCCACAGTCCCCATCCCCACAGAGCTTCAGAATCCCCAAAGTCACCATCGACGATGTTGAGCGTGATGGCGAGCCGCCGGCCGCGCTGGCTGCCGCGCCGCGCAAGATCATTGTGGACACCGACCCCGGCGTGGACGACGCGGCGGCGTTGATCTGGCTCTTGTCGCAGCAGCGTTATCCGCTGACACCGCTGGGCATTGTCGCCGTCGCGGGCAATACCTCGGTGGACAACGCCACCACCAATGCCCTCATGGTCCTCTCGTGGCTGAGGCGCACAGAGATCCCCGTGATCCCCGGCGCGGCTGCGCCGCTCTCCCCCGTCCCCTTGAGTTCGACCGGCAAGTTGATCCACGGGCCAGATGGCTTGTGGTATCTCGGCTGGGCGAATCAGCAGGAGCTGCCTGCGCCCGATCCGCGCACGGCAGAAACATTTTATTGCCAGACGTTGCAAGGCCAGGAGGCTGAGGTCTTAGTCTTGACCTTAGGCCCGCTCACCAATCTAGCCAAGGCAATGAGTGCCGCAGATTGCGGGGTGGAGTGGAGCCAGGTCCAGATTGTGAGCCTGGGGGGAGCCAAGTTCGGCGGCAATCAGACGCCTGTCACCGAGTTCAATATGTGGCAAGACCCTGATGCGGCGGCTGTCGTATTGGGGAAGGGCGCACAAGTGACGCTGGTGACGCTGGACGGCTTCGGCCAGTTCACGATTGGCCCGGCCATGCTGAAGGTCTTGAAAAACACCGGCATGCCGGCGATGCGCGCCTTGCTGCCTGCCCTGGAGACCTATGCATCGGTCTTGTCGAGTGAGGGAGGGGAGGCGGCGCTGCCCGACCCTGCGGCGGCCATGGCCGCGCTCGACGCGCGCTTGGCGCTGGGCCGGCCAGGGTTGGTGAAGATCCTGGGGAGCGATGTGCCGGAGTATGGGCGCGGCCAGACGGTGATCGCGCTCGATCTGGTCGAGTGGCCCACCTTGGCTGCCACGGATGCCAGGTTGAGCCAGATTGCCGACACGGTGTTTGCCGACCCTTTGAACCCCGATTTTGGCTATCTGGCAGGCGCTATCGGCGCAATTCTGATGGAGAACCCGCCGAATGCGACCGTGGTCGCTGACATCTTGGCACAACAGATGCGTCGAGTCTTTCTGCAGGGGGTGACGGCGCCGCCTGGCGGGGCCAATGCACCTGCAGGAACCAACACGCCTGCCCCCGAGCTGGGGGACGCGGGCAGTGCCCCGGTAGGCGCTCCCGACGGCGATCCGGGCACGTCCGCGCAGGGCGGTTCACCTGAATACAAACTCTATTTGCCTGGCGTGCAGGTCGGCCCAGGGGGACGATAGGCCCATCGGTTTCGCATTGCGCCAGACATCGAACAGGTAATACAGAACAAAGGCTATCCTGAACTGATCATGAACGTAGACAAGAACAGACCCAAAAACGTGTGTAAAGGCGCTTTCAACGATGTGAACATAGGCCGGCAGGAGGCGATTCTTGCCGAGCTTCAGAAGACGGTGGCCGATCTGGGGCGCGACGGCGGGAAGATCAGCCCTTCGGTCTATGACACGGCCCAGCGCCTGCGTCTGTATCCGCCCCAGGAAGGCGTCTCCGCCGGGCTGGAGTGGTTGTTGGCGCAGCAGCACCCGGACGGCGGCTGGTGTGAAAGCACCGTGTTGGCGGCGCGCGATATTCCCACCTTGGCCGCTATCCTGGCGATCCATCAATATCGCCGAGATGCGCAGGCGCAAGCGGCGATCCGTCGCGGGCTGGCCTATTTGGCGACCCATGCATCGCGCTGGTCCGCCGTTCATATCAACGAGACCCCGCTGGGAGGAGAGATGATCCTCCCGCTGCTGCTCAAAGAGGCCGCAGCGCAGGGCTTTGCGATTGACCAGCGCCCCTACGCGCGCCTGTTTGGGATGCGCGAGCAGAAGTTGGAGCGTTTGGCGCGCTATCCTTTTGCCGCCAATTCGGCGCCTACCTATTCGTGGGAGGCGCTAGAGCTGCCCTTTGCCCCGCAGATGCTGGACCCGTGGACGGGGGTCGGGCACAGCCCGTCGGCCACGGCGGCCTGGCTGCGCAGCGCCGGCGACGCGCCGCAATATGCCGAACTGCGTGCCCTGGCCG
>QEUY01000717.1 GCA_003577365.1 Chloroflexota bacterium
TAAACGTGCGGATATATTCCAGCACTTGGCGCTGCTGGTCTTTGGTCCAGTCGCCCCCGATCTGCGGGTGGGCGCTCTGCCAGGCGGCCAGCCAGGTCTCCTGACTTTGCGCCATGGCAGTGGCCGGGTCGGCCAGGTTGGGCAGATCGCCCTCGGCGTCTGGGCCATCACCCGCACCGCCGGGACCATGGCAGCCCGCACATGACAGCCCGTAGAGGTCTTCGCCCGCGCTCACCTGGCCGATGTCGGTGTGCAGACTCCAGGCATAGGCCACCACACGCCAAATTTGCTGGTCGCTGAGTTCATTTTGCCAAGGCGGCATCAGTGCTTCCAGACGGCCAAACTTGGTGGTATGGAACATTTCGGCGGGGCTGAGCGCCCAGACCGCGTCCGGGTCGGCAAAAGCGGTTGGCGGGGTGGGCAGGTCGGCGGCGGTAGGGCCGTCGCCCATCCCCTGGTCGCCATGACAGGGCGCGCAGTTTTGGAGATAGATGCCTTGGCCGAAGCGGGCGGCGGGCGGCTCTGCCGGCATCGGTACTTGGGCCAGGTCAAACGGCGGCGATTGCGGCGGCTGCTGCGCCGCCAGCGGCGTGGCCTGTGCTCCCCAGACCGCGCCGAGCAGCACGGCCAACATCGGGATAATGAAAAGGGCGGGGCGAGATCGCCCTGCCCTTGCTCGTCCCCTCTTGCGCATTTCGGTCAAGATATGCATGCAGACGAATCTAGTGTGTAGGTTCAAACCTATGGGCGCTACCGTTCAAGGCGCTACCGTTCAAGATGTTACCGTGTAGACTCGACAAAGATCTCTTCCGGCTCTTCTTCATAGCGGCTGGGGCATTTCAAGAGCAGCGTATCCGCCTTGAAAGTACCGTCCGCCAGCAGTTCGCCTTCGACAATGGCCGAAGCGGCGCGCTGGAAGTTATCGGGCCGCGGGCCGTAGAAGAGGATGGGCAGTTGCGCCCCGTCTTCATCGCTGATCTTAAAGCGCAGCGTGATCTCCTGCGCTCGCCAGTCTTCGCTGCCTTCGACCACCGTCCCGCTGACGCGCACCCGCTCGCCGACGATCCCCGGCCCTTCGCGCTGCAGCTCGCTGACCGTCATATAGTACGCGCCGGTGGACATGGTAGCCTGCACGATGAGCACGACGACCAAGCCGATGATCAGCAGCCCGCCGGCAATGAACTTCAAATTCTTGTTGGCAGTGCGGCGTTCCGCCAAGTCCGCGGGGATAGCCTGCGCCCGCTCGACCAGTTGTGTCATGTTCTTAACCCTTATGCTATGCCGTGGCGACACACCACAGCTAACGATGATAGCTTGCTATGGCGACAAGATTACGGCGACAAGATATCGTGGCGACTGCTATCCGGTCATACGACCGATGCTATGTACCGATGCTATGTATCGTCACGCTGCGCCCATCACAAGTACCAGCCCGATCCGGGCAGCCTCTAGTCTACCGCACAGCGCGGCGTTCGTCAACGGGGCGACCGTCCACAAAATTGGGGTACATAGGTCCCGTCCCATGCGAAAGCACCGCGGTAGCAGGCCCCACAGGGCCGGGGCACGGCAAAACCAAAGAGGAAGCAAGAGGCAGACTACAGCCAACTACACAGGCGGCTAACGATCCAGGGGGTGAGCTATGCAGACCGCTACAGCGAACGGCGCGCCGGCGCGTTCGGCTTCATTGGGGTGGGCGGGCGTTTGGCTGCGCCGCCCCAGCCCTGCGCCTGGAGTTCCTCCCAGGCGGCGGCGATGCCCTCGCGAAATGGGTAGGGCCGCCAGCCCAGGTCGCGCGCCGCCTTTTCACTGCTGAAGTTCCAGTCGTAGCGCGCCATCGACAGAAAGTCTGCCGGGTAGCGTGTACGGCTGCCGCCTAGCTGCGCCAGCCCTGCGCTCAACTGTGCCAGCCACAAGGGCAGACGGCGGCGCGGCGGCGTCTTTTCCAGCAGGTCGGCGATAGCCAGCCACATCTGCGGCAAGGTGAGGCTCTCGCCGACCAGCAGATAGCCCTCGCCGGGCCGGCCATGCGTGTGCGCCAGGATAATGCCCTGCGCCACGTCCCTGAGATAGGTCGCGGCGATGCGGTTGCGCCCGTTGCCCACAATCGCCCCCACTTGCCCGGCGGCCAGCCGCAGCAACGTCTGCTGAAGCAGCGACGCGGGCCGCGTGGCGCGCGCGCTGCCATAGCCAAAACCAGGGTAGACCAACTTGACCGGCAGCCCCTTGGCCCCATACTCACGCGCCAGGTCGTCGGCGGCGCGCTGGCTCTTTTGATAGGCCGCCAGTTGGCCGCCGGCTGGAGCTTGGTGCGCTTCGTCCGCGGTCTCGCCCGGTTGGGTCGGCCCCAAGGCGATGAGAGAGCTTACTTGGACGACGGCGGTGGACCGGATATCCTGGGCCGCCTGCAGCACATTGCGCGTCCCCTCCAACTGCGCACGCCAGCCTTCGGCCTCCGACACGTTGGCGTCTGCCGGGCCGGTCAGATGGCAGACCCAGTCGCAGCCCGCGATCCCCTTGCGGACGTCGACCAGGTCGTGGATCTCCCCGCGCACAAACGCCACCCCCGGCAGTTCCAACCCGGACTGGTTGCTGTCGGGCCGCACCAAGATGCGGACTGCCTCACCTTGGCGCACCAGTTCTTGCACCATCACCCGGCCCAATAGGCTCGTACCACCGGTGATGAAGGTGGTCATTCGACCTCCAGTTGCATGGCTATCCAGTTACAT
>QEUY01000718.1 GCA_003577365.1 Chloroflexota bacterium
CAACGCCGCCAATGCGGTCAAGTTTCTCAGCACGCTGCAGCAGTATGACCAGGTTGCGATGTTCGAAAGCCCCATCCCGCAGGAAGATGTGGCGGGCAACGTGCAGATTCGCAAGCGCATCGACCGTCCCGTCGCCATGCACTACGGCAGCCCGCCGATCATGACCGCCCTGCATGAGGATGTATGCGACGGCTTTGTCGTCTGCGCCGGGGCCAGCGCCATCCTGCGCCAGGCGCATGTGCTGCAAGAGGCCAACAAGCCCTTCTGGCTGCAACTGGTCGGCACGGGCATCACCACCAGTTGGACGGCGCACCTGGGGGCGGTGTTGTTGGAAGCCAAATGGCCCGCCATCACCTGCATGAATATCTGGGAATCGCAGCTGATCCGCACGCCCATCGAGCTGCGCGGCGGCTTTATGCGTGTGCCCGAAGCACCGGGGCTGGGCATCGAGGTGGACGAGGATGCGCTGGCCCGCTATCGAGTGGACTATACCTTTGTCGAACCGCCGCGCCATGTCTATCGCTATGTGCGCGCCAACGGCGAGGTCACCTACTACGGCTGCGGCAAACAGGAACTGCACCGCGTCTATCCCAACAGCGCACAGCCGATCTGTGAGCCAGGCGCATCGCTCGACCCCCTGCCCGACGACGGCAGCGCCGAGTTTGCCGAGATCTATGACGCGGTGCAGGGTGGGCGCACGCTGCGCCGCCGCGAACTTGTGCCGGCGCGCTAGGCCGCCGCGCAACAAATTCACCAGTTCTCTACCCAGTTGGAAAACGCAAGGAGCAAATGATGACCGTCCTTTTGGAAGAGATGACTCGCGACCAGATCAAGGCGCTGGCCCCCAACGCCGTCGCCGTGCTGCCTACAGCCTCGATTGAACAGCATGGCCCCCATCTGCCCGTGGTCACCGACACGCTGCTCTGTGGCACGGTGGCGCGCCGTGCCGCCGAAAAGGCATCGGAGCAAGCTAAGGTCGTGGTGACGCCCGTCTTGACCTTTGGCAACTCGCACCATCACCGGCCCTTTGCCGGGGTGCTGTCGCTGGCGAGCGACACCTATATGGCCGCGGTGCGCGATGTGCTGGAGGGGCTGGCCCTCAGCGGCTTCCGCAAGCTGGTGGTGCTGAATGGGCATGGCGGCAACACCGATTCCAACGCCGTGGTGGGGTTGGATTTTGTCAACCGGCTCGGCCATCCGGTGTCGATTGCCACGGCAGCCTATTGGGATATCGCCCGGCCCGCCATCGTCGAGCAGAACATCCTGCCTGGCGGGCGCATCCCCGGCCATGCCGGTCGTTTTGAGACCGCGCTGGTCATGGCGATCCGGCCCGACTTGGTCAGCCAGGAGGGGTTGAAGCAGACCAAGGACCAGTCGCAGGCCAAGGGCGGGCTGTTTGCGGCGCTGACCGGCGGCACGGTGCAGGTGCATGGGGCGTGGGCTGCCAGCGCCGGCTATACCGACGACCCCGCCGCGGCCACTGCCGAGGAAGGCCGTGCCATGCTGGAGATCATTGTGCAGCGCGTGGCCGATTTCCTGGTCGCCTTTGACCAGAGTAATTGACGAGCAGCGTATAGGCGGTTCGGATGGCCTGCACGGCGCGCACCTGCGCGCCGTGCAATCTTACGCGCCTGGTGTCGCACATGAACAGGGTTTCGCTTTGTGAACGCTTCATCTAGCTCTACATCTGCGCTTGAGACGCGCCGTATCCTTCTCTTTGTGGGGCTGGCCTTGGCTATCTCCGGCTCGGCTGCGCTCTATCTGGCATTGAGCGGCGGGCTGGCTGCCGATCCGGTGCGTACGCTGCTGGTGCTGGCGCTGTGGTATATGCCCGGTCCGGCGCTGGCGAATCTCTTGACGCGCGGCCTCACGCGCGAAGGCTGGGGCAATCTCTATGTGCGCCCACGGCTGCGCGCCGGGTGGCCGGCCTGGCTGGTAGCCTGGTTCTTGCCGCCCCTTCTGGTGATCGCGGGCATGGCGCTCTATTTTGCGCTCTTTCCGCAGCACTTCGACGCCGCGCTGAGCCAGGTGCAGGCCCTGTTGGATAGGATGGCCGCCCAGACGGGTAGACCGGCCCCGTTGACGCCCATGCTCTTTGCCGCGCTGCAGACGGTGCAGGCCGCGCTGATCGCGCCGCTGGTCAACGCCCCGGCCAGCTTTGGCGAAGAGTTTGGCTGGCGCGCCTATCTCCAGCCCAAGCTGCTGCCCCTGGGCTGGCGGCGCGCCATGCTCTGGATGGGGCTGATCTGGGGGGTGTGGCACTGGCCCATTCTTGCCCTGGGCTATAACTATGGGGTGGCGTATCCCGGCGCGCCCTGGCTGGGGATGCTGGTCTTTCTCTGGTTCACCTTTACTGTGGGGACGCTCTTTGGCTGGTTGGCCGTGCGCGGGGGCAGCGTCTGGCCTGCGGTCATCGCCCATGGCGCGCTCAACGGCATGGCGAACTTGCCTGCGCTCTTTGTCCAGGGAGACCCCAACCCGCTCTTGGGGCCGCTGGTGGTCGGGCTGATCGGCGGGCTGGGCTTCGCCGTCGCCGGGCTGTGGGCATGGCTTGTGCCGCCCAAGGAGCCGCAATAGGGCGTTTCTCAGCTTGCCACAGCGCCGGCCAAACGAAGACAGGCCGACGACAATTTGACGGCAATTCATTTGAATCTGGCTATCCTACGCTCCACATTCCCAGCCCCACGGTAAGCACCGACACAACAGCGCAGCCGTACCCGCGGTA
>QEUY01000719.1 GCA_003577365.1 Chloroflexota bacterium
TGGGCGTGGTGTCGCAGATGGCCGACCATGTGGCGGTGATGTATTTGGGCAAGGTGGTCGAATATGCGCCCACACGGCGGCTGTTTCACAACCCGCTGCACCCCTACACGCAAGGGCTGCTCAGTTCGGTGCCGGTGTTGGGCAAGAAGACGGGGACGCTGGTCCCGATCAAGGGCATGGTTCCCAGCCCAACGGAGACGATCCGTGGCTGCACCTTTGCCGAGCGCTGCCCGCGGGTGATGAAGGTCTGTTGGGAAGAGGAACCCCCTCTGCGCGAGATTCAGCCGGGCCAAAAAGCGGCCTGCTGGCTCTATTGAGACGCGTTATCGTCGCAGGTGCATCGAAAGCATGAGTGCATCGAAAGCATGAGTGCATCGAAAGGAGGTGGAGGCCCCCAGCCACCGGCGTGGCCGGCGAGCAGGGCACAAGCGAACCATGCGCCTACCATCAACCTCTCCAACCACCTATTTGTGCTTGAACAAAGAGGAGTTCACGCTATGATGCGAACACGCAATATCCTTCACCTGCTGGTGGTCTTCGCCATGGTTTTGCTGGCGGCCTGTGGCACCGCCGGCCCGGCGCAGCCCGCCCAGCCCACGGAATCGGGCCAGGCCGCCGAGGCGACCACTGCACCTGCCGCCGAAGCGCCCGCCGCGGGGGAAACTGCCCTGGCCGGGCCGATCCCCTACCCTGAAGGCCAAGTGCTGGAAGGCAGCCGTGAGCCGGTGACCTTTGAGGTCGATCAGATGATCGAACACAAGGCCTTTGACCAGTATTGCGAACCCGAATGGGTGACCAAGCTGGTGGAAGCGGGCGAACTGCCGCCCATCGAAGAGCGTCTGCCCAAGGAGCCGTTTGTCTGGAAGTCCGACATGATGTCGGATGGCGTCGGCCAATATGGCGGCGTCTGGCGCGGCGTCTGGGCTGTGCCGCTGGAAGGCTGGAACTTCGCCGCCGGCGCCATCCAGGGCTGGTTTGGCATCGAGGCCATCGTGCAGGAAGAGCCGCTGGCGACCGGCCCCATGTTCCTGACCAAGGATGTCAGCCCGCTGCCGCAGCTTGCCGACAAATGGGAATGGTCGGAAGATGGGCTGCAACTGACCATGCATTTCATCGAGGGCATCAAGTGGTCGGATGGCGTGCCCTTCACCACCGAGGACATCATGTTCCTGTGGGAAGACAACATCCACGACCCCAATGTCTCCACCTGGACCTCCGCCGACTTCTGGAGCATCGAGGGCCAGCCGATCACGCTCGAAGCGGTGGACGACTATACGGTGCTGTGGACCTTCCCCGTGCCGCGACCGGAGAAGTTCCTGTATAACATCACCAACCTGAACTTCTCGCCCGGCCCGGCGCACATCCTGAAGCCGTTTCACCCCAAGTATGGTGGTACGGACTATCAGAGCTATAAGGACGCGCTGCCGCCCAACTCGCTGCCGGTCGTCACCTTGGGGCCGTGGGTCCCTGTCCAGTATACGACCGACGAATTCCTGGTCATGCGCCGCAACCCCTACTACTGGAAGGTGGATTCGAACGGCTGCCAACTGCCCTACTTGGACGAGGTGCAGTTCACCTATTCTAAGACGGGCGCCACGCGCACGCTGAACACCATCGCCGGCACGGCGGATCACTCCAACGTCGAGAACATCGAGACGATGGACGAGACCGTGCGCCAGGCGCAGAACCCGGATGCACCCTTCCGCGTCGAGTGGGGGCCGGAGACGCTCGGCTTCAACGTCGAGGCGAACCAGTCCAAGTTCTTGGGTGTCGCTAATGACCGCGACCGCGCCGTGCGCGACCTGCTGATCGACACACGCTTCCGCCGCGCCTTGACGCAGGCTATCGACCGCGAGGGGTTGGCGCGCTCGCTGACCAACGGCCCGTTCTTCCGCGCCTGGCCGGGCGGCCTCTTCCCCGGTTCGCAATACTATGACGTCAACTCGGTGGTCTACTATCCCTACTCGCCCGAAACCTCCAGGGCATTGCTGGCCGAGATCGGGCTGGAGGACACCGACGGCGACGGCGTGGTGAACTGGACCGAAGGCCCGATGGCCGGTCAGAATGTCGAGATCGCGCTGCACACCGGCGAAGACAACACCGCCGGCCAATCGCTTGGCCCGGCGCTGGTGCTCTTCTTCCAGGATATCGGGATCAAGATCAACTTCCGCACGCTGGCCGGCACAGCCATGACCGAGAACGACCGCGCGGGCACTTGGGAACTGCGCATTGGCCGCCCGGGCCAAGCCTGGGCTACCCCCAACATCCGCTGCACCAACATCGCCCCGGTCAGCGACGTGTCGCTGGGCTGGCACCGCGCCGGCACCGAGCCGGAGGAATACCAAGACTTTGAGCAGCAGCTGATCGACATCGCCAACCGGTTCTGTCTGGAGAACGACTTCGAGGCGGCGAAGCAGCTCATGTCCGAGTACAACCGCATCCACACCGAGAATGTCTACTCGCTTGGTCTAGTGGTAGGGCGCTATGGGCTGATGCTCAACAAGTACTTCAAGAACATCCCCATCGGCACGCCGGCCTTCCTCTATCAGTGGGACTTCAACAACTTCCTACCGGAGCAGGTCTGGTTGGCCCCTGAGGATCAGTGGTCGCTAGGCCAAAAGGAGATCTATCCGCAATCCGTGCCTTACTTCACAGACTGCACCTATATGACCGACGGGAAGGTCTGTGTGGCGAGCGCGGAGTAAG
>QEUY01000720.1 GCA_003577365.1 Chloroflexota bacterium
GGCACGGCCAACAGCCTGGCGCGCGAGTTTGGGCTGGCGCGCCCCAACCCGTTACATGCCGATTTCCTGTTGGAAGTGTCACAGGCGTTGGCGCGCGGCCGCGTGCAGGCCATGGACGTGGGCCGCTGTGCCGATGGGCGCTATTGGCTGCTCTGGGCCAGCGCGGGCGTGGATGGCTTTATGGTGCGCCAGATCGAGCCGCGCCCACCCTGGTTCAAACGGCTGGGGGCGGCGGCCTATGCGGCCAAGGCCCTGTTTGTCCTGCCGCAGTTTCGTGGGGTGCAGGCCATCGTCAGCGTCGCCCGCGAGACGGGGGCGGGGGAGACGGTGGAAAGCGAGACGGTCGAAGGCGAGTTTGTCCTGCTCAATGTCAGCAACTGTCGCATGTTTGCCGGAGGGGAACTGCTGCTCAACCGCGAGGCGGTGCTAGACGACGGTTGCTTTGAGGTCTGGCTCTTTCAGGGTCGCGACTGGCCCCAGGTGGTCAGCTATGTGCTGGACATCCGCAACGCCGCGCATCTGGACCATCCGCAGGTGAGGTACCTGCGCGGGCAGCGCATCCATATCCACACCACGCCGCCGATCGACTATCATCTGGACGGGGAGCCAGGCGGGGTGACCGATCTCACCACGGTGCTGGAGCCGCTGGCGCTGCGTATCCTGGTCCCCGACAGCGCGCCGCCCAACCTCTTTAGCCAACCTGGGCTTGCCCTGCCCGGCGTTTCTCCCTGATAGAGCTTAGCTAGGTAACCTGATAGGACATTCGATGCCTGCCTACCATGTGCTTGTGACGGACTATGCCTGGCCCACGTTGGAGATCGAACGCACGGTGTTGGCCGCGGTCGACGCCGGCCTGATGGTCAGCGAGAGCGGCGCGCCGGACGATCTGCTGCGTTTGGCCCCAAGCGCCGACGCCATCCTGACCTGTTTCAAACAGATCCCGCCCGCCGTCCTCGACGCCGCGCCCCGCTGCCGCATCGTCAGCCGCTATGGGATCGGGCTGGACAATATCCCGGTCGAACACGCCACGCAGCTTGGCATTGTCGTGACCAACGTTCCGGATTTTTGTCTGGACGAAGTGGCCGATCACACGCTGGCGCTGCTGCTGGCCTGCGCGCGGCGCATCGTGGACTATGCCCAGGCGACGCGTGCCGGGGTCTGGAGCCAACAGTCTGCGCGGCCCATGGTGCGGCTGGCCGGGCAGACCTTGGGGCTGGTGGGCTATGGCAACATCGCGGCGCGGGTGGCGCAGAAGGCACGTGCCCTGGGGCTGGAGATCATGGCCTATACGCCCCGCTTGCGCGCCGATGCGCTGGCCCCCTGGGGCCGCGCTACCAACGACCTGGACGAGCTATTGGCCCAGGCCGATTATGTCTCGCTGCACGCGCCGCTGACCGAGGCCACGCGCGGGCTGATCGATGCGCGGGCGCTGCGCCGTATGAAGCCCACGGCCTATTTGATCAACACGGCGCGCGGCGCCATTGTGGACGAGAGGGCGCTGCGCCAGGCGCTGCGGGAAGGCTGGATCGCCGGGGCCGCTTTGGATGTGCTGAGCCAGGAGCCGCCCGCGGCAGATCACCCGCTGCTGGGGCTGGAGAATGTGATCCTGACGCCGCACGCCGCCTTTTATTCGCAAGAAGCCATCGCCGACCTGGAGACCCGCGCCGCGCAGCATGTGGCGCAAGCCTTGAGGGGCCAGCTACCCAACCACGTCGTCAACCCCGCGGTGCTGGCCCAGCCCAACTGCCGTCTGCGAGCCTAGCCAGATGGCCGACTTGTTTGACCCCGCCGCCCTCGACATCGAGAACCCCGCCGACCTGCTGGCCTATCTGCGCCGGATGGGGCATATCGCGGCGGATGAAACGCCCCGCCTGCGCACGCTGGCCGGCGGCGTCTCCAACCGCACGGTCTGGGTGACGCGACCCAGCGGCGAGGCCTGGGTGCTGAAGCAGGCACTATCCAAACTGCGCGTGCCGGTGGACTGGTTCAGCAGCCCGCTGCGCGTTCACCGCGAGGCGCTGGGGCTGCGCTACCTGGCCGAGCTTGCGCCGCCGGGGACGATTCCGCCGCTGGTCTTTGAGGACCACCCCGCGCACCTGATCGCCATGCAGGCCGTGCCCGAACCGCACGCCAACTGGAAAACGCTGCTGCTGGCCGGGCAGCTAGACAGCGAGCATGTGCGCCAGTTTGGCGCGCTGCTGGCGACGATCCATGCCCGTGCGTATGCGCGCCGCGCCGAGTTGGAGCCGCTCTTTGCCGACCGCAGCTTTTTTGAGTCGCTGCGGCTAGAACCCTATTACGGGTACACCGCGGCCCAAGTGCCCGCAGCCGCGCCCTTCCTGCACGCGCTGATCGAACAGACGCGGCGGCGCACCCTCACCTTGGTACACGGCGATTACAGCCCCAAGAATATCCTGGTGTATGGCGGGCGGCTGATCCTGCTCGACCATGAGGTGATCCACTGGGGCGACCCGGCCTTTGACCTGGGTTTCTCGCTGACCCATCTGTTGAGCAAGGCGCATCATCGGCCCGGCCAGCGCGCCGAGTTTGCGGCGGCGGCGCGGCTCTACTGGCAGATCTATGCCGGCGGCGTGGCGGCGCTGCCCTGGACCGCAGACCTGGAGGGCCATGCGATGCGCCATACGCTGGCCTGTCTGCTGGCGCGCGTGGCGGGGCGCTCGCCGCTGGAGTATCTGACGCC
>QEUY01000721.1 GCA_003577365.1 Chloroflexota bacterium
GATCGAGCGATAAAAACCGCACCTACAGGACTCTACAGCGGATCATTCATAGCGCAGTGCTTCCACCGGCTGGAGACGGCTGGCGCGCCAAGCGGGGTAGAGTCCTCCCAACAGGCCGAGCAACAGCGCGATGCCGATTGCCGATACAAAAATCTCCACACGCCAACTGGCCTGCATCATCCGGGCAACCCCTGGGATCGAGGTCAACCCCGTTAGCAGCAGCACCCCCAGCGCCGACCCCAACAGCCCGGCCAAGAGACAGAGCAAGAGGCTTTCCTGCAAGATCTGGCCCAAGATGCGCCGCCGCCGCCAGCCCACGGCGCGCAGCGTGCCGATCTCGCGCGTGCGCTCGTAGATCGACATGATCATGGTGTTGGCGACGACAATGCCGCCCACCAGCAGGGCGAGGAAACGGATGGCGTCGGTCATCGCCGTCATGTTGTTGATGTCGTTGGTGTTCTGGGCGAACTCGCTGCTCAGGCTGGCGCGCGCCTCCGGAAAACGCCGGTTGATCACCTCGACCATGGCCGCGGCCTGCGCCGGCTCCTTCACATCCACAAAGATAAAGGTCACGGTGCGCGGCCGCGCCATCAGGCGTTGCGCCTCTTGCAGCGCCAACATCCCGCCGCTGTCCTCATAGGCCACACCTGTCTGCGTGATCCCCACCACCTTGTAGCGGTTGCCATAGAGCGACAGGGTGTCGCCCACGCCCACCTTATAGGTCTCGGCGGCGATCTTGCCCAGCACGATCTCGTTGGGCCGCTGGATATGGCGGCCCTCGACCAGTTGATAATGGCCCATCGCCGGGCTGTTGGGGTCCAGACCGCCGATCAGAAACATGGGCATTTCCTCCGAGCTGATCACCCCCAAGACAAAGGGGCTAACAGACTTGACCTGCGGCATGCCCTGGATCATGCGTACCAGCCGTTCGTCGAGGCTGCTCAGGCTCATGTCGGCGGTGTCACGCTGCATCACGGTGATGCTGCCCGTGCCGCCGCTGCCCGCCAGCCCATTCAACTGGCCGATCATTCCCTCGGTCAGCCCACCCAACATGACCAGCGTGGCGACGCCGATGCCGATGCCTGCCGACGAGATGAGGGTGCGCGTGCGCCGCCGCCACAGGTTGCGAAAGCTCTGGCCGCCCACCCGGCTGAGCAGACCGCTGCTCTCGCCCGCGCCGCCCCCCTCATAGCGCAGCGCCTCCACCGGCTGGAGATTGGCCGCGCTCCACGCCGGATACCACCCGCCGACCAGACCCAGCGCCAGCGCGGTCAGCAACCCCTGGACGAAAATCCCCGGCGAAAAGCTGCCCTCCAAAAACGCGCCCACGCCGGGGATGCGGCCCACGGCCCAGGCCAGCAGGACGCCGATCAAGATGCCGAGCACGCCGCCGGTGAGGCTCAGGGCCACAGCTTCGCCCAAGATCATGCGCAAAACGCGGCCGCGGCTCCAGCCTACGGCGCGCAGCGTGCCGATCTCGCGCGTGCGCTCCAGCACGCTCATGACCATGGCGCTCATCATGCCCAGCCCGCCGATCAAGATGGCGATGGCGGCGATGCTCCACGCAAACCCCTGCAACAGCGCGGTCCAATCCTGGCCGCTCTGATAGTCGCTGGCCGTGCTGACCGTGATCTGCTTGTCGAGCGCCTCGATGCGCTGGATCACCTGCGCCAGGTCGGCGGCAGGGTGCAGCCCCACCTGAAACAGGCTCACCTTGCGCGACTTGGCGGCGATGGTCTGGGCGTCTTCCAAGGTGACCACGCCGCCCGATTCCTCCATACCCTGCCCCGTCTCATAGATGCCGACGATGCGATAGGGCACGCCCTTGACGCGCAGCGTGCCGTCCACGCCCAGGTCGAGCGCGTCGGCCCCGCGCCGCCCCACCGCGATCTGGCCGGGGCCGGTGACCGGCTTGCCCTCGACAATGCGGTAATGCGCCATGGCGACGCTGCCCACAGGGTAGCCGTAGATCAAAAAGTAGGGGGTATCGCCCACGACGATCCAGCTAAAGACACCCGGCTCGACGTTGGTAACATCGGGGATCGCCTGGATGCGCTGGTCGAGGTCTTCGTCCAGGCTGCTGAAGATCACATCGTAGGTGTTGGCCTGCGTGACCAGGAGGTCATTGCTCAACCCAAGGGCATTGCCGTAGTTCTTGCCGATGCCTTGGGCCATGGCCCCCAGGGCGACGACCGCGGCGACGCCAATGGCGATGCCGAGCACCGTCAACAGGCTGCGTGTGGCGCGGCGCCACAGGTTATTGAAGATCATGGCGTGCGGCCCCCTTCCCCCAACCTTTACTATGCACCCAAGGCCGAGGCGCGCGCCACACCCAGACGACCAGTCTTGGCCTAGCCGGGTGACCAGGAGAGGGCAGAGGATCAGAAATTTCACCGCAAAGTCGCAGAGAACGCAAAGAAGAAAAAGAGAAGAAAGCAAAGGATCAGAAAGAGAAGGGTAGTCGATACCGCATTCGATGCTACCCGGCGCGCGTATACGCCGGCTTGCGTGCGGCTGCGCCGCCACTGCGTGAGGTACACCGGCAACCGCCGCGATGCTCTCTTCCTCTGGCCTTTGCGCCCTTTGCGACTTTGCGGTTATATCTCTCCCGCCAGCGCCGGGAAGCGCGCGACGAGATGGCGTAGGAAAGAACGCGTGACGGGGCTGAAGTGGCGGCGCTTGCACCAGATGAGCTTGAGG
>QEUY01000722.1 GCA_003577365.1 Chloroflexota bacterium
ACCTGGAGAGCAAGGGCGACGGCGAGCAGTACGCCGCCAAGATCGCCAGCCACAAACCCTATGCCGCCGGCTTTGGCAGCCCGCGCATCCCGGTGCCTGAAGGATTTGAAGGCGGCCAGGTCTTTGTCAGCGTCAAGTATCTGATCTGGGACCATGATCAGGGCGCCAAGGTCGATTTCGGCGACGGGATCGACTACGACTGGGCGTCGCTGGGTATCAAACCGGGCGCAGACGGCGATGTGGCGCTCTACGCCAACGGCTATGTGCGCGGCGAATGGGCTGAGCTGACCAACACCGTAGATTTGGGCGACGCCCAAGACATCATGGTCTTGATCCAGGCGCAGTCGCCGGCGTTTTTGAACTCGAACATCTATTTTGACGATGTCAAGATCGCCTTCATCGACGCCGACGGCAACGGCCAATACCTGCGCGACTGCACTGCCGTCGAGGCGTTGCAGTGATCGCCCAGGCGCGTTTCAAGCAGTAGTGAAGTAAACAAGACAGACCGTTGGTCAATGGTTGGAGGCAGCCGGTCGCAGAACAGATGCAGACCGGCAGCGGGGCAGCGTCGTGGCAGCGGCGCTGCCCTGTTTTTGATTGGACAGGCCGCGGTCAGATTGACACCGCCTGGCTCCGCCAGTAGCATACCGGGAGCAAGATCAACCGAGTGACAGGCCCACACCCACCGAAGTTCCCCTACGCCAACGCTTGGCTGGGGATCGGGTGGGCCTGCTCCAAGCCGAAGAGGACGCTATGCTCTCCACCCAAGAATGGGTCCTGATCGCCATCATCCTGGCAGCGCTGGTCACGATTGTTTTCGATTGGCTGCGCGCCGACCTGGTCGCGATCATTGTGCTGGCAGTGCTGCCGCTCACCGGCGTGATCACAGTGCAGGAAGCGTTCTCCGGCTTTAGCCGCTCGGTGGTCATCACCATCATCGGGCTGTTTATCATTACGCAGGCATTGGAAGACGCCGGCGTCGTGCAGTGGATCGCCGGGCGGATGCGCGAGGTGGGGGCCGGGTCGGAGGTCCGGCTGATCGCGCTCTTTATGGCGACAGGCGCGGCGATGTCGCTGGTGATGAACAACATTGCGGCGGGCGCGGTGCTGCTGCCCGCTGCGGTGCAGGTGGGCCGCGAGTCCAATGTCGCGCCCTCCAAGCTGTTGATCCCGCTCTCGTTTGGCACGCTCGTCGGCGGCATGGCGACCTACTTCACCACCGCCAACATCATCTTGAGCAGCATTCTGCGCGACCAAGACCAGCCCGCGCTGGGCATGGTCGACTTCCTACCTACGGGCGGGGTGATCGTGGCGGCCACGCTGGCGTTTATGCTCCTGATTGGCCGGCGGCTGCTGCCCAACCGCGAATCGGTGGGGCAGACGGCCAGCCCCTATCTCCTGTCGCGCAGTCTGATGGAGATGTATCAGATCCAAGAGCAGTTGTGGGAGGTGCGCGTGTTGCCCACCTGCAGGCTGGTGGGCATGCGCTTGGCCGAGAGCCGCATCGGCGAAGAACTGGGGCTGACCGTGGTGGCGATCTGGCGCGGCCATCAGGCCATCCTCAACCCAGGGCCGGACGAGGTGATCCAGGCGGAGGATTATCTGGTGTTGCTGGGCTGGGAAGACCGCGTGGCGCGGCTGGCCGACTGGGGCGCGATGATCGGGCGGCCCCAAGACCGGAGAAACGAGGGTTCTACCTATTTTGTCGATCTGGCCGAGGTGATCATCCCGCCGCGCTCGAATGTGATCGGCAAGACGCTGGCCGAACTCAACTTCCGCGCCCGCTACCGGCTGACCGGCGTGGCGCTGTGGCGCGAGGGGCTGAGCTTTCGCAGCGACGTGGGTACGATCCCGCTGGAACCGGGCGACGCGCTGCTCATGGTAGGCACGCCCGAACATATCAAGGAGCTGGCCGGCGACCGCGATTTTCTGATGCTGCAGGGGACGCATACTGTCCGCCCGCCGTTACCGCAGAAAGCCGGCTGGGCGCTGGCGATCACCGGCGTGGTGCTGTTGATCTCGATCGTCGAGCTTGTCTCGACTTCGGAAGCGATGATGATGGGGGTGGCCGCCATGGCGCTGACCGGCTGCATCAACCTGGACGATGCCTACCGCGGGATCAGCTGGCGCGTGATCTTTTTGATCGCCGGGCTGCTGCCGCTCAGCCTGGCGATGATCAACACCGGGCTGGCGGAGCGCGCCGGCCAAAGCATCGTGAGCGCGCTCACGCCCTATGGGCCGCTGGCGCTGGTGGCGGGTCTGTTCCTGCTCACCATGGTGGTGACGCAGGTGATCGGCGGGCAGGTGGCGGCCTTGATCGTCGGCCCCATCGCCGTGACCGCGGCGCTGCAAAGCGGCGTCAACGCCCAGGCCGTCGCGGTGGCGGTGGCGATTGCCTGTTCCGCCGCCTTCCTCACGCCGATCGCGCACCCCGTCAACATCCTGATGATGGGGCCGGGCAGCTATACCCCGCGCGATTTTTGGCGCGTGGGCAGCGGCATGGCGCTGGTGACGCTGCTGGCGCTGCTGCTGGGGATGCGGCTGTTCTGGGGGATCTAGGAGATAGGCTTGCCGATGCTGGAAACGGTGCTTTCCGAATTTGGCCGGCTGTCGTCCGGCGCACAACCGCCCCGCACTGAGGCCCTCCCAGAGGAAGCTGCCGTGGTCAGCGCCATGAATGGATAAGAGGCGTACAACATG
>QEUY01000723.1 GCA_003577365.1 Chloroflexota bacterium
ACGGTGGAGCGGGTCAATACGCAGTTGCTGACCTTGCTGCTCGACGCCGGTTATTTCCCGGTGTTGACGCCGCCCGGCGCATCGGACCGGGGCGAGGCGATCAACGTGGACGGCGACCGTGCCGCGGCGATGGTGGCGGCGGCGTTCAACGCCGAGGTGTTGGTCATCCTGAGCAATGTACCGGGGCTGCTGCGTGCCTTCCCCGACGAGTCGAGCTTGATCCGTTCGATCCCGCGCGCCCAGGCGGATGACTTTATGCAGGTTGCCGAAGGGCGCATGAAGAAGAAGGTAATGGGCGCGGTCGAGGCGATTGGCGAGGGCGTGCAGCGCGTGATCTTTGCCGACGGCCGCATCGAGAGACCCATCAGCGCCGCGCTCGACGGCGGCGGAACCCAGATCGCCTAGTCAGAAGCAGCTAGTCAGAAGCAGGAGGATGCCCGATGGACGAAACACTGTCTGCCCTAGACCTGGCCGCGGTGGAAGAGCGGATCGCGGGCGGCACGACGCAGCGCCGCGGCGAGGCGGTGATGGCGCGCGGCGAAGGCTGCTGGCTGTGGGATACGGCCGGGCGGCGCTATCTGGATTTGACCGCGGCCCAGGGGGTCGCCATGCTCGGTCACTGTCACCCGGTCTTGAGCCGGGCCATCGCCGAGCAGGCGCACACCTTGATCTCCTGCCCCAACTTCTTTTATCAGGAGACGCGGGCGCGCTTTGTGGACAAGCTGGCGTCGGTGCTGCCGCAGCATTTGGGCCATGTCTTTTTGGCGAACAGCGGCGCGGAGGCCGTCGACGGCGCGATCAAGTTTGCACGGTTGGCGACGGGGCGCACTGGGCTGGTGGCGGCGATGCGCAGTTTTCACGGGCGCACGGTGGGCGCGGTCTCGCTGACCTGGGAGCCGAAGTATCGCAAGCCGTTTGAGCCGCTGCTGGAGGTGGCGCATGTGCCCTATAACAACCTGGAGAAGCTGGCCGAAGCGGTGACGGAGAATACGGCTTGCGTTGTGCTGGAGGTGGTGCAGGGCGAAGGCGGCGTGCATGTGGGCGACGCAGCCTTTTTGCAGGGGGCGCAGCAGCTTTGCCGCGAGCGCGGCGCGCTGCTGGTGCTGGACGAGATCCAGACCGGCTTTGGGCGCACGGGGCGCTGGTTCGGGTTGGAGCATTACGGCCTGGAGCCGGACATCATCTGCTTGGCGAAGGGGCTGGGGGCCGGGTTCCCGATGGGGGCCATCGCCTATACGGAACCGGTGCAGGCCGCGCTCTATCCCGGCGCGCATGGCACGACCTTTGGCGGGAATCCGCTGGCCTGCGCCGCGGGGCTGGCCGCGCTCCAGGTCTATCAGGAGGGGGTGATCGAGCAGGCGGCGGGCCGCGGGCGCTTGCTCTTTGACCGGCTCAATGCCGTGCTGGGGGAGCGCCGCATCGTGCGCGAGGTGCGCGGGCTGGGGCTGATGGTGGGGATCGAGCTGCGCGAGAAGGCGGGGCGCTATCTCAAGGCGCTGATGGACGACCACGGCGTGTTGGCCTTGCCCGCGGGCAGCAATGTGCTGCGTCTGTTGCCGCCGCTGGTCATCTCCGAGGAGGAGATTGAGATCGGCGTGCAGGCCATTGCGTCTGTGCTTCCGGAGTAGCGCAGGCATGGAGCAAGCGGCGGTTGTGATGAATCGAGAGCAGGCGGTGGACCTGCTGCGCGGGCTGGTGGCGATTCCCAGCCTGTCGCGGCAGGAAGCGGCGGCCGCGGCCTGGCTAGTCGAGCAGATGCAGGCGCTGGGCTTTGGCCGCGCCTATGTGGATGCGGCGGGCAACGCGGTGGGGGAGTTGGGGCCGGAGGATGCGGCGCAGGTCGTGGTGCTGCTCGGCCACATCGACACTGTGCCCGGCGATATTCCGGTACGCATCGCGCCGACCGAGCAGGGCGAGGCACTCTATGGCCGCGGCGCGGTGGATGCCAAGGGGCCGCTGGCGACCTTTGTGGCGGCGGCGGCACGGCTGGGGCATGGTTGGGCCACGGCGCAGGGGGTGCGCGTGGTAGTCGTCGGCGCGGTGGAAGAGGAGGCGGCGACCAGCAAGGGCGCGCGCCACATCCGCAGCCGCTTTGACGGGGTGCAGGGGCCGCTGCCCGCGGCCTGCATCATCGGCGAGCCAAGCGGCTGGTCGCGCGTGACGCTGGGCTACAAAGGCCGGCTGCTGGTGGAGATGGAGGCGCGGCAGCCAATGGCGCACACGGCAGGGCCGGATCGCGGGGTGGCAACGCTGGCGGTGGATCTGTGGAATTGGGTAGCGGCGGAGGCGGACGCGTTCAACGCTGCGCGGCCGCGTGCCTTTGACCAGTTGATGCCGAGCCTGCGCCAGGTACACACAGCGACCAGCGCGGCGCTGGAGGAGACGGTCTCGGCGCAGATCGGTATCCGGCTGCCGCCGGAGTTCGACGCGTTGGGGTTTGTGCGCCGTCTTGTGGCTTGGGCGGCAGCGCGGCAGGGCGTCGACGCGGCGCTGTCCGGCGATCTGCCGGAGGCGCGCGACCTAATGATCGACCTGAACAGCGAGCGGGCGGCGCTGCGGCTGCGTTTCCGCGGCTACGAGCGCACCTGGCGCAGCGAGCGCGACCCGCTGTTGGTACGCAGTTTTCTCAGCGCGCTGCGCGCCGTGGCTCCAGCGGCGCGGCCCAGCTTTGTGGTCAAGACCGGCACGAGCGATATGAA
>QEUY01000724.1 GCA_003577365.1 Chloroflexota bacterium
GGCAGCGCCCGTTTTCAGCGCCCCAGCCATCGGCGCAGCGGCTGGCAGACCGACGAGGCGGTGCTGGAACGCAACCGGGCGGCGATTGTGCAGGACTTTGAGCAGGCCATTCAAGCGGCGCTGGAGAAATAGACGATGGACGAAGAGACGCTGGTCTACATCGGCGACACGATCAAGGCGCTGGGTGATGGGCGCATCGCCGGCTACCTGGTGCGCTTTACCGACGCCGAACACCCGGACCTGCAGGGCGATTTTTTTACCAAGGCGACTGACTTTGACATCGAAAGCGGCGACCGCATCACCGTCTACTACAACCACGGCCTCGACCCGCGGCTCAAGCGCCGCAAGCTGGGCCAGGGCGCGGTCCGGATTGACGACGTGGGCGTCTGGGTCGAGGCGCAGTTGGAGCTGCGCGATGAGTATGAGCGGGCCGTCTACAGCATGGTCCAGGCCGGCAAACAGGGCTGGTCCAGCGGCACGCTGCCCAACCTGGTCGAACGCGTGCCGGTCAAGGGGGCGATGTGGATCAAACACTGGCCGCTGGGCAAGGATGCATCCTTGACCCCGACCCCGGCTGCAGGGCCGGACCTGACACGAGTCACGACGCTGAAAAGCGTGGTGGATAACCTGGCTGCTTGCGACCCATCGTTTGGGGCGTTTTTGCCGGAGGCGGGGAGGCCACCCGCGGCGCAAGACGCAGACGGGCTGGACGCAGCGCCACCGCATAGGCACATGAACTCCGAATCGAATTCGGGAGAGGGAATCAACATGGACCCTGAGAACAAGCAAGCGGAGGCCCCGCAGGATGGGGCCAAGAGCGCCGCACCGGGCATGGACATTGCGGCGACGGTCGAACAGGCCGTGGCCAAGGCGTTGGCCGGCCTGCCGGTGCTCAACGATCCCGGCTTTGCTGTCGCCAAGAGCGCCAGCGTGCCGGCGCACAACCAGACCGGCCTGGGCGACAGCGAGGTCAAGGCGTATGCCNNCACTACCAGGGCATCATCGCGCGTCGCGACGAGCAGATGCTGGCCGCCAAGTTGGGCGTGCGCCGCATCCCCGGCAAGGGCGCCAGCGTGAACGTGCCGGTGGACGCCGAAGACGACGGCGAGTTTGTGAGCACGGCGGAAGCCGCCGCCACGGACCGTGACGCGCCGGCGCTGGGCGTCAAGGCCATGACCCTGGTCAAGTACACCAAGCGCGTCGAGCTGTCAGTCGAGCTGCTCGAAGATGAGGACAGTCGCATCATGGCCTTCCTCGACGACTTCGTCGGGCGCGGCATGGCCAAGACGCACAACAACCTGCTGCTGACCGAGGTGGGGACGAACGGCGCGGCCCTCCTGACCTTTGCGGGCGGCGCGGTCATTGCCGACGGCGAGCCGGAGGCGATGGTGGGGAACGACAATCTGAGCGGCTATCTCGACGATTCCGCGTCGGTGGCCTGGGTCACGCGCTCCAGCACGCACTGGAAGATCATGGCGCTCAAGGGCGATGCGCGCAAGTATGCCGGCATGCCCCAGGCGCTGCCGGCGGGCCAGTTGTCGCTGCTGGGCTATCCGATGCATTACAGCAACAGCGTGGCGACGCCGGCGCTGGGCGCCAAGAGTCTCTTCTTCGGCAACTGGAACTATGTCGGGATGCGTGAGGCCCCTGGCTTTACCGTGCTGCGCGACCCCTACTCCTTGGCGAACAAGGGGCAGATCGTGCTGCACTACTACTTCCGCGCCGTCTACGGGGTGCTCCAGGCCGAGGCCATCGGCTACGGCCAGCACGCCGCAGCCTAGTTGGGGAGATAGAAAATAGGAAATAGGCACTCGCCCTCCTCCTATTTTCTATTTCCTCCCCTCTATTTTCTAAGCATGAGCTACTGCACGCTGAACGAATTCAAGCAATATCAGGCCGTCGAGGGTGACGGGGACGATGCCCTAATCGAACAGTTGATCGCCTCGGCGACCGCGGTGATCAACCGCGCCACGGGCACGCGCTTTGGCGTGGCAGACACGGCGACGCATGTGCTGAATGTGGAGGAGAGCGTGAACGAGCGGGTGCTCTGGCTGGATAGCTGGTGCGCGGAGGTCACCCAGGTGCTGAACGGCGACGGCACAGAGGTGGCGAGCGACCAGTATGTCACCGACCCACGCAACGCCGCCCCCTATTTCCGGCTGGTGCTTGGGCGCAGCGTCAACACGGCCTGGGTCGGGGACGATATCTCGGTCACAGGCTGCTGGGGCTGGAGCAAGACCGTGCCCGATGACATCAAGCACGCCTGCCTGCGCCTGGCCGCCTATCTCTATCGGCAGAAGGACAACAGTGGCGATCTAGACCGCGCCGTAGCGATCGCAGGCAATGCCACGCTGCTGCCCGCGCGGTTGCCGCGTGACATCGAAGACATTCTGCGGCCTTACCGCTGGCTGGCTGGGTAGGAGATCATGACAGGAGAAAATAGGAAAGAGGAAACAGAAAATAGGGCAGAGCAGAAGCGTGTCAACCGGCCTGGTTTCCGGCCTATTTTCTATCTGCTATTTCCTAGCTGCTAACCATGATCACGAGCTACGCTGATTTCGTGGCTGGACTGGCCGAACTGGTTGTGCCAGGCGTCAGACGCCGATTGCCGCATCCGCCTAGCCAGATCGGCACAGGCGACCTGCCGCTGCAGTTTGTGCGGCTGCCCGAAGGCGAGGAAGGGGCCTTGACGGCGGACGGGGGAGGCGGCTGGCCGCGGCTGGCGGGCGAACTGGTGATCGTGGTGTCGCCCACCCATCAGGGCAAGGCCCAAAGCAGTTATGCCGCCACCGTGGCCTTGATCGACGCCGTAAGTTCGACGCTGCGCAATGTCCTGCCGGGGCAACTGTGCAAGAGCAAGATCGCCTGGAGCGTGCGCGGCACACAGGACTATCTGGGCGGCGACACCGAGTATTGGCTGGTCGTGGCCCGTGTGACCGGCAACGGGTAATCCCCACCTGAGCGGGGATGAGGAAAACATCATGGCACAGACACAAGATGCAGTTTCACAGAGCAATTTCCAGGTGCAGGTCAGCCTCGACGGCACGGCCTGGACCGACATTTCGGGCAACGCCACCGCCATCTCGACATCGGGCGGCGAGCAGCAGATCGGGTCGGTCAACACGGCGGACGGTGACGCCGCCATCGTGACCCCCTCTCAGAAGTATGGGCCCACCGACTTCACGATCTCGATTGTCTACACCAAGACCACGGGCGAGGCGTTCGACATCGTGATGACCCAATGGGAGTCGAACGACAAGTCGATCTATATGCGCTATGCGCCTGAAGGCGGCATCGGTGCGGTGGCGGGCAACGACCTGTTCACGTTGAGTGACGCCAATGACGCGGCCTTCAAAGCGCCGATTGTTTCGATCCTGCCGCCGAATTTGGACACCTCTAGCGGTGCTCCGGCGATTGCCCAGTTTACGGTCAAGGCCCCCAAGGCCACACGCAGCAAGACTGTTGCGGCCTAACGAGAGCAGCCTAACGGGAGCAGCCTAAATCATGAGCAACCAGATCGAGATCGTTAAAATTCAGCGCCCTCGGCGCATCGAGGTAGACCTCGACCAGCTGACCTGGGGCGACGCGCTCAAAATGCAGCAGTACCGCGCCAAGGCGGTGTCGGGGGAGATGAGCGACGACGAGGCCGCGGCCTTGCTCAACCAACTGGTCGAGAAGATCAC
>QEUY01000725.1 GCA_003577365.1 Chloroflexota bacterium
GGCTTTAGCCATGACGTCGTAGAGGCCGTGCTGGCCGTGCGCGGTGACAACCCGATCGCGGCGCTGCGCGCCTGCAAGGCGCTCACCGCCATGGTCGCTGCCGCCGACTGGACGCCGGTCTTTACCGCCTATGCACGCACGGCGCGCATCACACGCGGGCTGGACGAGCAGCTTGCGCTGACCCCCGAAGCCTATCAGGAGGCGGTCGAACACGAGCTGCACGCGGCCTATGGCGCAGCCGCGGCCGCGCTGGAAGCGGCGGACGAACCGGCGCTGATTCTGGGCGAGGAATTACGCAAGCTCGCCGCGCCGATCAACGCCTACTTTGACAAGGTGCTGGTCAACGCCGAAGACCCCACGCTACGCCAGGCCCGCCTGGCGCTGGTGCAGCATGTGGCCGGGCTGCCGCGGCCAGTCGCCGACCTCAGCCGTTTACAGGGGTTCTAGCCGGGTATGTTCTTTGTCGATGTCTTGACCGCTGCCCGGCTGGAGATGGCCCAGGCCTGGCGCGCCACCCACTACGCCAGGGCCAGGCTGGAACAGCAGCCCGACCCCCAAGGCGACACGCTCACCATCGGCGGCGCCCAGGTGATCTATGCCGGGGCCACCGCGCCCGTCAACCGCGCCATCGGCGTGGGCATGGCCGAGCCGGCAAGCATCCCCGCGCTGGAAGCGATTGAGGAGTTCTACGCCGTGCGCCGCGCGCCGGTGCGGATCGACCTCTGCCCGCTGGCCGATGCTGCGCTCGTCAAACTGCTGGCAGGCCGGGGCTACGCGCTGGAACGCTTCTCGACGATCCTGGCGGCGCGGCTGCCCGCTGCCGAAAGCGCCGCGCCGCCAGAGGTCCGCGTGACCCAGGCCACCCCCGC
Organism: Chloroflexota bacterium; assembly: GCA_003577365.1. Classification (GTDB taxonomy): domain Bacteria; phylum Chloroflexota; class Anaerolineae; order Caldilineales; family Caldilineaceae; genus QEUY01. The sequence goes on from QEUY01000725.1 coordinate 870, forward strand.
CGAGGCGCAGCGCTGGCTGACCGTGGTGGCCCAGGGCTTTGACGAGCAAGACCAGCCCCAAGAAGCCACGCTGCAAGTGCTGTATCCCAATTTCTTTGCCGCCAACGCTCACACCTTCTTCGCCTGGATCGGGGATGAACCGGCAGGCGGCGGCGGGATGTATCTCCACGGGGGCGTGGCCGAGTTGGGCGGGGCCAGCACGCGCCTGGCCTATCGCAAACGCGGCGTGCAGGCCGCGCTCCTGCAGCAGCGCATGGCGGCGGCCTACAGCCTGGGGTGTGACTTGGCGATGGTCATGACGACGCCGGGCACGGTCTCGCAGCGCAACGTGCAGCGCGCCGGGTTCGCAGTCGCCTACACCAAGGTGACAATGGCGCGGCAGATCACCTAGCCGTCCGCGCCGGTCAGAGGCCGCGCCGCCGGCCACTGACCCCCTATTGGCCTAACGCCAGCAGTTCGGCCACGGCAGCCTGGGCTTCGTTGGTCTGCCCAAATTCGTCGACGACCACTGCGCCCTCTACATGCAGGGTATAGTTAGCCGCGTCGGCCATCTCGTTGTAGACCACCACCACATAGGGCACGCTTTCGGCCACACGCAGCGTGGTGTGCATCACCGTGGCCCCGGCCAGCGCCAGCGCCGGCGATCCCCCGGCCAAGTTCAGCTCCTGCAGCAGCCCGCCCTGCTGCCACTGGCGCACGCCCTCTTGGGTCAACACCCAGACATTGAGCTTGCCCTGTTGGCCGGGCTGGTGTGCGACATACTGTAGGGTCAAGGTGACCTCGCCGCCGGCATCCCCCTTGGCCGGCGCAAGCCGCAAATAGTGGCGGTCGCCGTGCGCCGCCAATACGCCGGTCACACGCCGCGCCGGAACCGCCTTGGCGATGTCTGCCGGATTAACTATCTCTGCCTGCCTGACGATCTCGGCAGGTTTGGGCGCGGCGCTGCCGGATAGCGCCGCCGTGTTGACCATTCCATCATCGACCATCACCAGGCTTTGGCTCTGCCCCGCGTCGTCGCGCAGCAGCCCGCCCTGCACCTGCAGCGTATAGCGCATGGGGCGGTCGGCGCTGCCATAGACGATCACCGTGAAGCCCGCGGCCTGAACACCGGGGACCAGCGCGGTGCGCCGGTTGTCCTGCGTGTCAAAGAGCGGCGGCGCGCCCGTCGCTACCGCGACATCCTGGGGATCCGCCCCAGCCAAAAAGCGCACCAGGCCATCTTCCGAAAGGACGACAAAGCTCACGTCCTTGCCCGCGCCCAACTCTGCGGCTTCAAAGCGCAACGTCAGCGCCACGGCCTGGCCGGGTTGGATGCTCTCCAGCCCAAAGAAGTGGCGGTCGGCTTGCCCGGCCAGCACACCCTGCAGCTCGGTCGCACGCGGGGCCTTGCTTTGAGCGGCGACAGGCCGTCCCCAGACCAATACAACTACCAGTACAATCACTGTGAATACGGCAAACCACCCGGCCAAGCGCGCCATCCGCCGCGCGGCCGCTCCCCAAGGCAGCGTTGTGATCTTCAGATTCGACATGATATTTGACATGATCTACGGCGGGCTTCGACGAAGCCCCACTTTCTAGCGTGATGTACGCAGACGGCAGCACAACCAAACAGGTCATGCCGCACCGCGTTATAAATAGTTTGGCATTCGCACCGGCGTTGCGTACAATAGAGAGAGATACAAACGCCGGCGATGACAAGCTGTCGTATAGCAAGCTGTGGTTCAGCTTCGGGTTGTCTTTTGGAACGGAATGGGCCAGTCTCTGGATTGGCAGGTTTGGCCGAACTCCATGCTCCCCAAGATACGCATCTCTAC
>QEUY01000726.1 GCA_003577365.1 Chloroflexota bacterium
GGTCTTGACTTGTTGGCCTGGAAGCTAACGAGGGAGCGGGTCAGCAAAGATTGAACACTAAACTTATCTTTGAAGTAAGCCGTTAGTTGCTGGTCTAGATGTTCGATTCTTTCAGGGGTAGATATTTCGCCCTCTATTGCGGATGATACTGTTGAAGCTTCAGACATCTCACCTTCTAGGAGGTAATACTGGCTTGCGGTCATAAACTCACCTGGTATAGCAGAGAAACAGATCAAAATATCTAGCCGATGTTTTTAACTGTCCAACAACTCTTGCAGCCGCTGGCGTGCGGCGCTGGGGTCGGCCTTGCCCTTGGTGGCGCGCATCACCTGGCCCATAAAGAAGCCAAAGAGTTTGGTCTCGCCCCCGCGGTAGCGTTCCAGCTCCGCCGTGCTCTCGGCAAAGATGGCCTGGATCGCCTCGTCGATCACGGCGGTGTCGCTCACCATCGCCAGCCCTTCGCGGTCCACAATCGCCTGCGGGTCATCGCCGGTGGCGACCATCGTCTCTAACACACGCTTGCCCGTGTTGGGGTTGATCACCTTGGCGTCCACCAGCTTGAGCAGCGCCGCCAACTGCGCGGGCTGCACCCGCAGATGGGCGATCTGGCGCAGGTCTTGACCTTCCCCCCCGGCATAGACCAGCCGGAACAGCTCGCCGGTGATCCAGTTGGCGACGCGCTGCGGCTGGCCCTCCTGCGCGCCATAGGCCGCCACCGTCTCCTCGAAGAAACGGGCGACCAGGGCTTCGCTGGTCAACGTCGCGGCCTCGATGGGACGCAGTCCCCACACGGCTTGATAGCGTTCGGCCTTAGCCGCGGGCAGTTCGGGCAGCGTGGCGCGGATCTCTTCGACCCAGGCCCGGCTCACCACCAGCGGCGGCAGGTCGGGGTCGGGGAAGTAGCGGTAGTCGTGCGAGCTTTCCTTGCTGCGCTGCAAGACGGTGCGCTGTCGCTCCTCGTCCCAGCCCATGTTGACCTGTTCCACCACGCCGCCGCTCTCCAGCACCTCGATCTGGCGCTGCATTTCGTAGGCGATGGCGCTGCGAACCGCCCGAAAGCTGTTGAGATTCTTCACCTCGACTTTGGTACCATATTCGCCGCGCGCCTTTTGCGCCAGGGTGCGGACGCTGATGTTGGGTTCACAGCGCAACGCGCCCTTTTCCATGTCGCCGCTGCTCACGCCCAAATAGCGCAAGATGGTGCGCAGGCTGGTGAGAAACGCATAGGCTTCGTCGGCGCTGTGAATATCCGCCTCGGTGACGATCTCCATCAGCGGCACGCCTGCCCGGTTCAAGTCCACCAGCGAGAAGAGACCTTCATGCACCGAGCGGCCCGTGTCCTCTTCCAAATGGGCGCGGCGGATGCGGATGTGGGCGCGGCTGCCGTCGGGCAGGTCAACGTCCAAATAGCCGTCGACGCAGAGCGGCAGCTCGAACTGGCTGATCTGATAGCCCTTGGGCAGGTCGGGATAGGTATAGTTCTTGCGCGCAAAGACCGCGGTCTCGGCGATGGTGCAGTTCAGGGCCAAGCCGGTCTTGATCGTCGCCTCGACCGCCGCCTGGTTGATGACGGGCAGCATCCCCGGCATCCCCAAGCAGACCGGGCAGACGCGCGTGTTGGGCGGCGCGCCGGCATAGTCGGTGGCACAGCGGCAGAACATCTTCGACCGTGTGAGAAGCTGGACATGCACCTCCATGCCCACCACAAGCTCATATTGCGTCTGCGTTTCAGATTTGGTTGCAAGCATCGCTAGACCCGGTTGGACGATTCGGCCATTCTTTCGGAACGTTGGTACACTACGAAACGTCTTACAAAGGATACCGTCTCAGCATCATACCGTTTTGCCGGCGATTCGCCAAACGTTCAGGCGATCCCCATCAGGCTAAGCGGGCTGCTCGTGCTGGTCTGGCCCGGCAAATGGGGCGAGACGATGGGCAATTCACAGGATCATGAGCCTATTGCGAACATTTTTCCGACTCTACTGGCCGTGGCTGCTGGTGCTGGCCGGCGGCACCGTGCTGATGGTGACCATCGCGCTCACCTGGCCCCAGTTTTTCCCACCCCAATCGGCGACAGCCCCTGGGCGCGTCGCCGAGATCGCCGCTCAATCGCCCGCCGCGGCGACAACCGGCACGGCGATCAGCGGCACAGCACAGAGCACAGCCATCCACAACTCGGCCAACCTTCCGGCGGCAGCGCCCACACCTGGCCCCACCCCGCTCCCCGCCGAACAACTGGCCCACAGCCAAGAACTGCACCGGCTGGGCGACACCGTGGCGGCGCGCAGCCACTTGGCCGCGCTGCTCGACGAGACGGGGCTGGAGCGATCGATCCGGCTGCAGGCGCGCTTTCAACTGGTCAAAAGCTATCTGGCTGACGCTGAATACAGCCAGGCGCTGGCCGAACTGGACCAGCTTAACGTCGAGTTTCCGGTCGCTGCCGGCAGCGATGCCGCCCTGGACACCAGTTTGGATCAAGACCTGGCCGCCAAATCCGAGTTCCTGCGCGCCGTGGCCTTGGCCGGGTTGGGCCACTATGGCGAGAGCTTGGCGGCCTATACGCGCTTTCTCGACGCCTATCCGCAACTGGCCGCGGCCATCCAGCCGCGCATTGCGCGCACCCACCTGGCGCTGGGCGATGCCGCCGGCGCGGCCGCGGCCTATCGCGCCGCC
>QEUY01000727.1 GCA_003577365.1 Chloroflexota bacterium
CCATGACCTTCGGACAGCGGTCGTGGAAGACGCAGCCCGGCGGCAGATCGCGCAGCAGCGGCGTGATGCCGGGAATGCTGCGGAAGACGCCGCGCTTGCCCAACACGGGCAGGCTGCTGATCAGCATCTGCGTATAGGGGTGCAGCGGCTCGGTGAAGCTGTCCTGCACACTGCCCAATTCGACCAGGCTGCCGGCGTACATCACCGCCAAACGATCTACGAACTGCGCCATGAGGCCCATGTCGTGGCCGATCAGGATCACGGCGCTGCCCATCTCCTGCTGAATGCGGCCGATGGTCTGCATGACTTGGCGCTGCGTCACCACGTCGAGCGCGCTGGTCGGCTCGTCGGCGATGATCACCTTGGGCGTCATGATAATGGCGATGGCGATACAGGCGCGCTGCTTCATGCCGCCGCTCAACTCATGCGGGTACATATTGCCCACGCGTGGGTCCAGCTCCACGGCGCGCAGAGCTTCGGCGACCCGCTCCTCCATCTGGGCGCGGGTGAGACCCAGATTGTGATCCTCCATTGTGTCGATCAGCTGATCCTTGACGCGCATCACAGGGTTGAGCGAGTTCATCGCGCCCTGCGGCACCATGCCGATCTCGCTGCCGCGCGTCAGCCGCATCTGCTCTTCGCTCAGGCCGACAAGGTCCGTCCCGTCGAGCAGAATCTGCCCGCCGGCGATCTTACCCGGCTCATGGATCATGCGCATCAACGCCAGCGCCAAGGTGGACTTGCCCGAACCCGATTCGCCGACCAGGCCCAGCCGTTCGCCCGGTTTGAGGTCGAAACTCACATTGTTGTTGGCATAGACAATGCCTGCGTCGGTGTAATACTGGACATCCAGATTCTTCACCCGCAGGACATAGCCGTCGCGGTCGCCGGTCGCTCTGGCCGCGGCCTCGCGCCGCTGATTCTTCACTGTGACGCTCATCTGGCCCTCCGCACTCGCGGATTGGCCAGTTCGTCCAATCCAATCGAGATCATAAACAGCATGATAAAAATCAGCGCGACAATCGTCACCGGCACAGCCCCCCACCACCACAGGCCACGCACAAAGGCGCTTTGATTGATCACCCAATAGATGGTGACGCCCAGGGTCGGCTCACGCAGCGGCCCCAGGCCAAGCGCCGCCAAGCCCATCGAGGCGAAGATCGCGCCCGTCACCGCGCCCACCAGCGACGCGCCGAGATAGGGCAATAGGTTGGGAATCAGTTCGCGGAAGATGATCCCCAGACTGCCCATGCCGTTGAGCCGCGCCATCATCACATACGAACGTTCGCGCATACTCAACACTTGGCCGCGGATCACGCGCGCCGCGCCACGCCACGAGGTCAGGGCAATGATCAAGGCCATGCCGTTGATCGTAACCGCTTTATCGCCCAGCGTCGATGCGATCACGACCAAGATCAACAGGCTTGGGATCGTCAGCGCCACGTCCACCATCCAGTTGACCACGGCGTCATAGGTGCCGCCATAAAAGGCGGAGGTAAAGCCGAGGATTGTCCCCACGACAATGCCGATGATGCCGGCGAAGACGCCGATATACATCGTCATCCAGGTGCCGACGACGGCCACGGCAAAGAGGTCGCGGCCCTGGGCGTCGGTGCCAAAGGGATAGGCCTTTGGCTCACAGGGCGGCGCTTCGGCGGCGGCCTCTTGCTGAGCCGACTTCGGCAGCAGCGACGCCGCCGGGTTGACCGCGGGCGGGCAATAGCGCAGCGTAGGGGAAACGCTGGCCGGCGCAGCCAGCGGATAAGGATCGACCTTAGGGTCGATCATGAAGTACCCAATCGCAGTGAACGCCAGCAGCAAGATAAGGATAGCCAACCCGATGCCCAGCGTCACGTTGCGGCGGATATACCGCCAGATTGCTGCAGTTCGAGACATTTTGCTCCTCACATCGAGTCGCTATTTCTCATACGAGATGCGGGGGTCCAATAGCGGGTAGATCATGTCCATGATAAACATGGCGATGGCGATGGACACGATGATGATCAGGTTGATTCCATAGATCATCCAGTAGTCCAATTGGCTGATGGCCCGCGCCAGCAACGTTCCCACGCCCGGATATTGAAAGACCAGTTCCACCAGCACAGAGCCGGAGACCAGCGTACTGAAAGCCAGCGCCAGACCGGTGACCTGCGGCAAAATCGCATTACGCACGCCGTAGCGGTTGAACAACCGCCCATCCTTCAGCCCCTTGGCTTCGCCAAAGGTCATATAGTCTTCGCCCTGCACGGTGACCATCATGCCGCGCATGCCGATCACCCAGCCGCCCATGGTGGTCAGCACAATCGCCAAGGCAGGCAGCAGCGAGTGCTTGAGCACATCTAGGGCAAACCCTACACTCATATTCGGGACCGTGCCCAGCGCATAACCGCCCGCCAAGGGCAGCCACTGCCATCGATACGAAATAAAGTAGATCAGGATCAACGCAACCAAATAGGCTGGGATGGCCCCCAGAACCAGAAAGGAGGGCAAGATATGCTTGACAAACGGCGAGGACTTCGGCCAAGCCATCATCGCCCCCAAGACCGTACCCAAGACAAAGGCGACAATCGTCGTCACCGCCAACAGCCCCAGCGTCCAGGGCAAGGCGCTTCTCACCAGTTCCCAAACCGTTTTTGGATAGTTTGCGATCGAATAACCGAGGTCTCC
>QEUY01000728.1 GCA_003577365.1 Chloroflexota bacterium
GGCCTCTATATCGTGGATGTGAGCAACGCCCAGTCGCCTGTGCTGGCCGGGCGCTATGCTGCGCCGCAGCAGGTGGATGCTGTCGTGCAGGCGGGTTCGATTGCCTATGCCGCCGCGCGCGGCGACGGCCTCTGGGTCATCGACCTGAGCGATCCAGCGGCTCCGCAGGCGGTTGCGCATGTCGAGCTGCCGGAGATCGGCGCAGGGCTGGCCTGGATGGACGGCTATCTCTATGTGGCCGCCGCTGAAGCGGGGCTGTATATCTACCGGCTCGACAATGCGCGCGCGCCGGAGCAGGTCGCCGTCTATACGGAGGTCGGCTCGGTTGCGGGCGTGACCGCGGCGGGCGGCTTGGTCTATATCGCCGACGAGTGGATGGGGCTGCGCATTGTCAACGCCGCCGACCCGCAGCGGCCTGTCGAGGTTGCAAGCGTGGAGGGGCTGCCCGTGCGTGACGTGGCGGTTGTGGGCAACCTGCTCTATGTGGCGGCAGACGATTGGGACCTTCAGGTGTTCGATATCTCCGACCCATCCACGCCGCGTCCGGCGCAGACGTATGCCGTGCCGGGTGACGCCATGGGGGTGGTGGTCAACGGCGGCTACGCCTATGTGGCGGCGGGCGGGGCTGGTTTTCAGATCCTCTCGCTCGCCGATGGCGCAGTGGTCGGCGGATGGGAAGAGGCGTATGGCCGTGCGCTCTATTATGCCGGCGGCACGGTCTACCTCGCGACCGAACAGGCCGGCGTCCAGGTGATCGACGTGACAACGCCCGCCGCGCCCCGCCTGGTCAAAGGGCTGGAGACCTTTGGCGCGGCTACCCATCTCTTTGGCAGCGATGCCGCGCTCTATGTAGCCGACGAAGTTGGAGGGTTGCTTGTCCTCAAGAGCCGGCCTGAGCAGGGGGAGAATCAATGAAACGGCAGCCTCTTTCAATCGATCATGCAATTGATCGCTGCTGGCGCTGGGTTCTCCCCTGCGCCCTGCTGATCGCGAGCATCTATGTGATCCTGCCCGGCGCTGCGGCGCGCGCCTCCACGCCGGTGGATGCAGGCTATCGCACCTTTTCCTATGCCAATGGCTCCTCCTCCGGCTGTAATTCCACGCCCACCGGCGAGAAGCCCGAAAGCAAGCTTTGGTATAACGACGGGCTGTGGTGGGGCAGCCTCTGCCATGGGCCATCAAAGGGCTATCATATTTACCAGTTTGACCTCGCCAACCAAGACTGGATCGACACCGGCACCAAGCTCGACGACCGGGGGGGCACGAAGGCCGATGTGCTCTGGGACGAGGCCAGCCAGAAGCTCTATGTGGCGTCGGCATATTGGACCAGCAGCGGTGCGGCCTCAAGCTCGCCGTCGAACTGGGCGCGGCTCTATCGTTACAGCTACAACAGCAGCAGCAAACGCTATACCCTGGATTCAGGTTTTCCCGTCACAGTCTCGAAAGGCAGGTCGGAGACGATCACCTTGACCAAGGATTCCACAGGCACACTGTGGGTGACCTATGTCGAGGACCGCAAGGTGATGCTCAACCACAGCCGCAACGGCAATGATGCGGACTGGGGCGCGCCCTATGCCCTGCCGGGGGCAAGCAGCGTGAGCAGCGACGACATCTCGTCGATGATCAGCTTTGGCGACCGCGTGGGTGTGATGTGGAGCAACCAAAGCACCAAGATCATGTACTTCGCCGTCCACCAGGCGACTGATGCCAACGACCTCAACTGGCAGATCACCAACGCCTATAACCCAGGCGGCAGCGGCGCCGATGACCATATCAATCTGAAGGCGCTGCAGAACGACTCTGCCGGCGTTGTCTTCGCCGTCACCAAGACGTCGTTTTCCGGGACGGATCCGTTGATCAATCTGCTGGTTTGTCGCACCTTCCCCTGCACCAGCGCCTCGCAGTGGCAGGCGCACATGATCTATACGGGCCGAGACGACGATACCCGCCCGATCCTGGAGATCGACACCAATAGCCGTAAACTGCATGTCTTTACGGCCAATACAGGTAGCGCCGGGGAGATCGCATACAAGTCAACCTCGCTGGATAATATCCAGTTTGCGTCCGGCAACGGCGAACTGATCATCAAGAACAGCGGCGATCTAAAGATCAACAACCCGACTTCGACCAAGCAGCATGTCAACAGCGCCACGGGTGTTCTGGTCGCCGCCAGCAGTCAAACCACGTTCTACTACTATCATTACTACAATAGTCTGACGGGTGGGCCACCCCCGAGCCCACCCGTGATCAACTCCTTCAGCCCGACCAGCGGCGCGGCGGGCAGCCAAGTGACGATCACAGGCAGCCGCTTCACCGGCGCCAGCGCGGTCACCTTCAACGGCGTGGCGGCGAGCTTTGTGGTGGATTCCAGCACGCAGATCCGCGCCACCGTGCCCGCGAACGCCACTTCCGGCCCGATCCGCGTCACCACGCCGCAGGGCAGCGCGACGAGCGCCACCAACTTCACGGTCATACCCGCCAACCAAGCGCCAAGTGTGAATGCGGGCGCGGACCAAACGGTGAACCTGCCCAATACAGTGCTGCTGGCGGCGACGGTGAGCGACGACGGGCTGCCGAACCCGCCGGGAACGGTTACGCTGCAATGGAGCAAGGTGAGCGGCCCAGGCAACGTGACCTTTGGCAGCCCGACCGCGGCCAA
>QEUY01000729.1 GCA_003577365.1 Chloroflexota bacterium
CCATCATCGAAAGGCCGTAGCCGCCGTCGACCTCGATGGTTTGGCCGACGACCATGGCGGCGGCGTCGCTGCACAGCCAGGCGACGACCGCGCCCACGTCTTCGGGGGTGACCAGCCGGCCTGCCGGCGTGTTGCGCTGGGCATGGTCGAGCATCTCGGCGCGCATGGGGAAAAAGTCCAGCGCACCGGTGACCACCAGGCCGGGGCTGACGCAGTTGGCCGTGATGCCCTCGGCGGCCAGTTCCACAGCCAGATAGCGGGTCAGCGCCTCCAGCGCGGCTTTGCTGATGCCGATGATGCTGTATTGGGGAAAGACACGGCGGCTGCCGGGGCTGGTGACGGTGACAACGCGCCCCCAGCCGCCGCGGCGCATGTGGGGCAAAGCGGTCTGGGCCGCGGCCAGAATGCTGCGCGCGTTGACGTTGACCGTCCACTCCCAATCTTTGCTTTCCAACTCGGCAACGGGTTTGAGCACCCCACTGGCCGCATTGCCGATCAGGATCTCCAGCCCGCCTAACTGCCCGGCGGCTTCTTCGACCATGCGCCGCGCCTCGGCTTCTTGGCGCAGATTGGCGCGTACCAAGGCCGTCTGCACACCCAGGCCAGCCGCGGCCTGGGCAGTCTGTTCGGCGTCGGCGCGTTTGCGCGCATAGTGGATGGCGACATGGCAGCCCTGGGCCGCCAGCGCCAGCGTGATGCCGCGCCCGATGCCGCGCCCGCCGCCGGTGATCAGGGCGCGCTTGCCTGCTAAACTCATGGGCAGCCCCTTAGTGAATCTACCAGTCGAGGGCAAGCAGACGCAGCAGTTCGTCCGCGCTGGTGCTGTTGCGGATGCGCACGCGCTGCAAGCGGAAGAGGTCGTCGCTGTGATGGGTTGCGCCCTGCACGGTGGTCACGCCCGCCCAATAGCCGGCGCTGCGGAAGATCTCAATCGTCAGCTCGTCGTATTCGCCAGCGGGGTAGGAGACGATCAAGGGCCGCACCCCGAGTTCAAACTGGATCGTCTCCGCACTGCCCAGCGCCTGCCAGATCAGATAGTCGCGGTCTTTGTGCTTGAGTGAGACATGGTTGCGCCCGTGCGATTCGATCGACATCCCCGCGGCGTACATCTCGCGCACCATGTCCCAGGTCAGATATTCGGGGCGCGCTTCGTCGATGAAGTCGGTCACGATGAAGAAGGTGGCGGTCATACCGCGCGCTCGCAAGAGCGGGAAGGCGTTTTCATAGGTATCACGGTAGCCGTCGTCGAAGGTGAGGATCACCGGTTTTTCGGGCAGCGGCGCGCCTTGGTTGAGATGGGCCAAGAGCGTGTAGAAGCTGATGGGGGTATAGCCCGCCTGCTGCATGGCGTCGAGATGCGCGGCGAAGGTATCGGGCGCGACGGATAGGTCGACGCGATAGCGGTCGGCGCCGGGCGGCGGCACACTCAGGTAATGATACATGAGGATGGGCACGCGCGCGCTGCGCGCCGCGCCATCCGGCGTGGGGGCCACGGACGCGGTTGGCACAGGCGCAGGGTCGGTGGGAGCCGGGTTCACCGGCTGCTGCAGCGCCTCGGTGATGGGCAGGCTGGGCGTGATCTCAGCAGATATCTGCTCGCCGATCGCGGCGATCGCACCCGCCGCCTCTTGCGGGGCCGCCAGCGAGGGCGTCGCCGTCGGCAGCAGCACCCAGCCGTCGGGCGTGGGCGCAAGCGCAGCGGTCGACGAGAGTTCGCCGCTAACGCTCGGCGGCAGCGTGGCGGCGATCCACGCGGCCGGCCCGCCGGAGGGCGCAATGCGCGGCCCAAAGGGGCCGGGCGGCAGCGGAACCGGCGTGACCCCCGCCGTGATCTCTGCGGTGATTTCCCCCGCTGCGCTGATCTCTGCCGCGGCCGTAACGGCCACGGCGGGAGCGGCGAGGGGCGACTCCGCCGGCGCGGTCAGGGTGGGCAGGAAGGTTGCTGTCGGTAAAGATGTCGCCGTGGGCAAAGATGTCGCCGTGGGCAAAGATGTCGCCGTGGGCAAAGATGTCGCCGTGGCGGTGGGAAACGGCGTCCAGGTTGCCGTGGCGGGCGGGTGGGTGGGGGTGGCTGTGGCCCGCAGGGTGGCGCTTGGCAGGGTGCGCGGGGTGGCCGATGGCGCTGGGCGCGTGGGCGTCGGTTGGGCGATCTCCTGGCCGCCGACAAGCTGCACTGCGCTTGGGCTGAAGAAGACCAGGAGCAGTGGGAGCAAAGCCCAGACGGCCCAGCGAACGCGGCGATGGCGAAGCAGCGACTGAAAATGAGCGTACACAGACCACCCGGTGAGTTCATGACCCCAAACACTGGACGCGCAGCCCCGCCTTGCGGGCTGCAATGTCTCGCGCTGCAATTGCAGGAAGCTTCGACAAAAGAGGTCGAAACATTGCGTGGCAGCAAAATATACATTCGGCCCATGTTGAATCTGAGTTGGTTGACAAACCAGAGTGGGTAGCCTATACTGCGTTGACGAACCGGTGGACTTTTCAACAACCTTCCATTCTCAACCAATCCAACCTCCATATGGTCTCAGCACAGGCCGAAGCCATTCCGGAGACTCAAGGGGCCATGTACAGAGAGAAGATCCGCGAGTATTACGAGCATCTGAGCCGGAGCTATCGTAAGGTTGCCGACTATATTATGAGCAACTATTACGAGGTGTCGTTTATGACCGCGGCGCAACTGGCCTATGCCGTGGGCGTGGACACAACCACCGTCGTGCGTTTTTCGCAGCGGCTTGGCTACAATGGCTACCCAGAGTTGTTGAACGATATCCGCGACCAGGTCAAATCGGAGATCTACGCGGCCTATGAGCCAAAGGAACTGACGCCGGATGACCCCGCCGGCGCCTTCAAAGACCGTGCCGAGCAAGAGCAGCACAACTTGAAACAGATGTTGATCCACAACCCGCCCGAACATGTGCGGCGGGTGGCCGAAGCCTTTGCCGCGGCGTCACATATTGTGTTGGTGGCGGAAGGCTATGCGGCCACCGTGGCCGAGATGACGGCGGAGCAACTGCGTCACCGCGGCATCTCGGCAGAGGCGATGGCCAACGATGTGGTGCGCATGGCGGGCACGTTGGTGAACTTGGCCCCCACCACCCTGGTGATCGGCATCAGCGCCACCGAATACGGCGAATATGTCGCCAAGTCGCTGGAGTATGCGCGCAGCCGCGGCTGCTCGACCTTGGGCGTGGTCGGGTCGCTCGCCAGCCCGGTCAACCTGATGTCCGACCTGGTGGTCTATGCGCCCACCGATGCGGCGGGGCCGCTGCCCAGCATCGTGGCGCTGGTGGCGGCGCTCTCTGCCCTGGTGCAGATCGCGGCCAAGGACAGCGACGCCTCCGTCGAAAGACAACGCGAGGAGTTCCGGCGCACTTTTGAGTTCTTGCGCGCCGCAGAGTCTACGCCCGATCTGGTGGAAGGGGAGGCGTAGCCGGTCGCGCGGCGGGCGGCGCGCTCGCGTCCGGGTCGCTGCTCAACAGCCCCAGGACGAGAAAAGCGAGGATGTAGCCGAGATAGTTTTCGTTGAGAAACCGGCTGCCGTAGAAGAAGGCAAACAGGAACAGGGCATAGTGCCAGCAAGCCAGGGCCAGTGAGTTGGCCCGCCACTGGCGCAGCAGGAACCAGACGAACAGCGGCAGCGCCAAGGCTGCTTCCAGCAGCAGGAACGGCCACTGAGCGAAGCGGTCGGCTACCAGCCCCAACGCCAGCACAAAGTTGCTGGCCCCCCATCCCCAAATTTGATAGCCGGTCTCGCCCTGGCCGTTGCTCCAGCGCCACACGTCGTCGTAGAAGGCGGCGGGGTTCCAGAGCAGGTAAGGTCCGGTGACCAGCAAGAACGTAACCATTGCGGGCCAGCCGCGCGCGAGCAGCGTGCGGCTGGCCCGCAGGCCATTGGCCGCGGCGCTGCGCCATGTCAGCCCATGGCTCGCGGTGATGTCAGCTATCAGCAGCAGCCCGTAGAAGGGCGCAAAAAACCAGGCGGTCGGCTTGCTGGCGCAGGCCAGGCCATAGCAGATCGTCGAGAGCGCCAGCAGCCCAGGCCGCGCCGCACCGCGCTGCTGCCCGGCCCGCCAGGCGTGCCACGCCGCCAGGCTGAAGATCACCCAGGCCAGCACAAAGGCATCGTTTTGCCCAAAGATCAAGTCCAGGGTCATGACCGGGTTGAGGCCCAGCCCGATCACCAGGGCGCGCCGCGCCGCCGGCTGCGCTGCCAGCCGTGGGGCCAGCGCCAGCGCCACGGCCATCAGCAGCAGATAGACGATGCGCTGGTCATAGAAGCCCGCCGCCTGGCCGAGCAGATAGAAGGGCGCGCTAAAGAGAAAGGTCCAGGGCAGATAGGGATAGTGATAGAGCGCCGTGCGATAGTCGCCAAAGCCCCATTCGGCCATGGGCGTGTCGACATAGTCTTCGACGTAGGGGTTGCGCCCCGCCAGCAGAAAGCGGATCGTCGCCTCGGTTTGGATCACGCCGCCGTCATGCGTATAGCTGGCGGGGCCGCTCTGCTGGCGCAGCAGGATCAGTTTGGCCGCGGGGAGATAGAGCGCACAGAGCAGCACGCCCACCAGCGCGACCCACTGCACCACACGCCGCACTTGGCCCGGCCGCGCCAGGTCGACGACCAGGTAGACGCCCAGCCAGCCCAACGCCAGCGCGTTGAGCAACAGCCCGATGGGGTCGCCTGGCACTGGCCCCAGTTTGCCCATGGCGGCGTAGCCTGCCGGCGGGAGCAGCGCGCCCAAGATCGGGTGGCGCAGGACATCGTCGACGCGCTGCGGCAGCGCCGCGGCTTGGGCAAAGCCATTGATCTGGAGCGCGGCGACTGTGAGCAGCGCCAGCAGCAGGCTGTCCCAACCGGGGCGCGCGACCGCTGGACGAGAGACCGGCTGCGTCGGCGGGGCCGGTGGCAGGAAGGCCATTA
>QEUY01000730.1 GCA_003577365.1 Chloroflexota bacterium
GACGCGATGTCGACCAGCACCCCATAGCGCAGTTCGACGGCATAGTTGAGGCGCATGATGGCGCAGCGCAGCCCCTGGGTGCGGCTGTAGTATTCGAAGATGCGCTCGCGGCCCAGACAGGAAGCGGCATATTCGCCGACCGGCTGCGGGTCGTCGTGTTCCTGCGCGCCGCCCTCGACCACGGGCGTCAACGGATAGACATTGCCGGTGGAAAAGGCGACGATGGCGGCGTCGCTGTAGCGTTCACAGACCAGCGCGGGCAGATGGGTGTTGATGGCCCAGGTCATATGCTGGTTGCCGGTGGTGCCGAACTTCTGCCCGGCCATAAAGATCACATGGCGGCTGGTGGGCAGGCGCGCCAGCGCGGCGCGGTCGAGCAGGTCACAGGCGACGGGGATCCCCCCCGCGGCCTCCAGTTCGGCTTGGACCGCGGGTTGGCTGAAGCGCGCCACGCCATAGACCTTATGGGGCAGCCCCAGTTGCTCCAGGCCGCGCACCGCCATGCGCGCCAGGGTCGGCCCCATCTTGCCGCTCACCCCCAGGATCACCAGGTCGCCGTCCAACTGGCGCAGCCCGGCCAGGGCGGGCGGCGTCGGGCGCGACAACAACTCCTCCAACTGGGCGACAGACCCAACGTGCTGCGGCAGATCGGCGGTGTGGGCGGGCGAGGTGGGAGTCTGCATGTTCTATCCCTGCGGGCGTAGCCGGGTTATGGCGGCGAAGTGGAAGGCCGCAGCGGCCAGATTAGTTCTTGATACACACTAATATGCTGCATGGTAGCACTGCAAGCGGCGCTTGTCAATCGTCTTGTGCCGGCTTGTTTGACGCCGATAGCCGCTGCGTCTCATCCCTGGTAGGGACAGGCCCCCGCGCCTGTCCGCACATGGGCGGCATAACACGGGCCGCCACGGGGGGCGGCCCCTACGCCTATACGTGCGTGATCAAGCAATAACCCATCCGGCCAAAAACAAACGCTTGACGCCCGCCTGCGAGTGTGATACGCTATGCACACCACCTTAGTTTCATCTTCGTACAAACTATTTCGCACAAACTGTATCAGTTCGCGTTTGCTTCTTGTTCAGGGATAGGCCGCGCTGCGCGCTATGCTGCCCAAGATCGACGGCACCAAAGAACTGAATCGCAAGCTGATCCTCGAACAAATTCGTGCCAAGGACGACATCTCGCGGCGCGAGATCGTGGACGCGACCGGGCTGAGCAAGGCCGCCGTCTCTACCATCGTCGCCGAATTGATCGAGGCCGGGTTGGTGGAGGAGACCGGCAGCCAGAGCAGCCCCATTGGCCGGCCGCGCATCCAGCTTTCGCTGGTTCCCCAGGCAGGGCTGGCGCTGGGCGCAGAGTTGACCGACCGCGAATGCCGGGTGGTCTTGACCGATCTGCGCGCCACGCCCTTGCGCCGCGTCCTGCACCCCGTCCCCGGCCATGACCTTTCGGTCGACGCCCTGCTTGCCATCTTGCAGGCGGCTGTGGCCGAAGTTGCCCTGGCAGAACGAGGCCTTGGCCGAGGCGCTGGAGCGGCGCTTTCCCTATCCGGTGGCGGTCTTCTCGCGCGGCAGCGCCGCCACTTGGGGAGAGCGTTGGTATGGCGCGGGCCAGCATGCCCAGAATATGCTCTATGTGCGTGTGGGCAAGGGCTTGGTGGCCGGGCTGGTGATCAACGGCCAGCCCTATCTGGGCCAGGGCTTTGGCGCGGGCGAGTTGGGCCACATGACCGTGCAGCCCGACGGCGCGCTCTGCCGCTGTGGCAACCGCGGCTGTCTCGCCACCGTCGCCACCACCGATGCGCTCTTGAACCGTATCCGCCAACTGCTGCGCGAACAGCCCGACAATCCGCTGTGGGGCGCAGTTTCCTACCACCTGGAGTCCCTGCGGCTCGCCGATGTGCTCGACGCCGTCGCCGCAGGCAATGAGCTTGCCCTTCAGGCGCTGCATGAGATCGCTGCCTGGCTATCGATCGCCCTGGCTGCGGCCATCAACCTGCTCAACCTGGACATGATCATCATCGGCGGGC
The DNA here is from genome assembly GCA_003577365.1 of Chloroflexota bacterium. GTDB lineage: Bacteria > Chloroflexota > Anaerolineae > Caldilineales > Caldilineaceae > QEUY01. Next base: position 2,030 of record QEUY01000730.1, read on the forward strand.
CGCTGTTAGCCGCAGGCGACGCGCTGCTCCAGCCCTTGCACGCCAACTTATACCAGCGTGCCCTACCGACTCATCTGGCGCGCGTGCAGGTCGTGGCCTCGACGCTCAGAGAAGATGCGCCCTCGGTGGGCGCGGCGGGCCTGATCCTGCATGAATTGATGTCGCCCGCGCCCCTGCCGATTGCGCTGGGCAGCCTCGCCGACAAGGCCGGCTTTCTCACGCCGGTCGTCCTGTAAGAATCGTCTTATAACCCTGTTTTACCGTCCGGTTCGCCGCTCACCCGCCGCCATTGGAATTTACTATGTCGCCAACGTTCGCCCCATCCCCATGGCTCTACAGCCGGCTTGCCCTTGGCTACGATACCTCGACCTTCGAGTTATCTGAACAGGTGCGCCCCGGCCTGCACCGCTGGTCGCCGGACGATCTGAAGGCGACGTTGGCAGCTCGCGCTGCCTGGGAGAAGGCGCAGCGCGAGCTGCATGTCTACTATTACCGCATCAACCATCGGATGGCTTTCCCCTTGCCCCTCGCCAGCCGCCCCAACGCCATGCCTGCCGGGATCCCGCAGTTGAAATGGTATCCCTGGCTGATCTGGCTGGCCTGGGCGCTGGAAGAACGTTGGGGAACCCTGCACTGCGCCTGGCGTCACCTGGGCGACGACGAGGCCGGGTGGCTGCTCCAGACCGAACTGGCCGCGCTGGACGGCTGGTACTCCTTCCGCAACTGGAACAATGAGGTGGGGCTGCCCACCGGCCACCTGGCCGGATGTCTGGCGCGCTTTCTGGCGAACGGCGAAGCCTGGGATGCCGGCCTCTGGCAGCGGGCCTTTGGCGCGGCGCTGCGGCTGGTCGAACATGATGTATGGCCCTGGTTCCAAACGGCCTGGCAGGAGCCGCGCCCCCTGGCCCCGCACGATATCCACAACATCCCGGTGATCGCGCTGGTGCGCGGCGCGCAACTGGCGCGCTTTGTCGATTCGCCCCATGTTGATGCTGCTGTGATGGAAGCACGCGCCCAAGATGCGCTGCGTGCCTGGTGGCGTTACCGCCGTGACCCCGCCGCGCCGCATACCGAGGGCGTCTCCTATGATGGCTTCTTGATGGACAGCTTCACCGACTGGCTCGACGGCTTGCCGGAGCGCGACGCGCTGCTTGCCGAAGGCCGCGATGCCTTTGCCGGCCTGATCCGGCAGTGGGTCTATTCGACCTTGCCCGGTCGCCCCGATCTTCACGCTCCCCTGGGCGACGTGGAAGGCGAGATGCCCTTTTGGATCTCCTGCATCCTACGGCTGGCGGGCTGGTATGGCCCCGATGCCGATTTTGACGTGGGGCTGTGGCTGGTGCAGCGTATGGACCCGGTGCGCCTGCCCGCCGCGGCCCTGACTTGGGCGCTCGACCATGCGCCCGCGGCCACGGTGGATGCCGCGCCGCCCGCTGCTGTGCCGCAGGAAGTCGCCAACGCCGCCGTCCTGCGCACCGGCTGGGACAGCGCCGATCTGCTGGCGCTGGTGGGGATGAGCCGCAGCGCCATGAGCCATCTGCACAACGACGGCGGGCAGTTGATCCTGGGCTGGCACAACCGTTTTTGGATCACCGACCCCGGCTATCAGCAGTACCGGCCCGGCGAAGAACGCGACTTTAGCATGGGCGTCGCCGCGCACAACGCGCCCATGATCGGCGGCATCGCCCAGAGCCGCCGCGATCTGCGCTGTCTGCATCTGCAGGGCGACGGCCACGGGCGGCAGCATGTTGCGCTCGACCTGACCGGCTGCTACGAAGGGCTGCCGCCGGGCGCGCACGTCCGCCGCGATGTCTGGCTGATCCCGCCCGATGCCGAGGGCGCGCCCCTGGTGATCGTGCGCGACACGCTGGCAGGCATCGCGCCCGGCACTGAAATCCGTACGCATTGGCAGGGCGGCGCGCAGCTTGCCTGGGCCTTTGTCGGCGGTTGGGCCAGGCTCAGCGACGGGCAGCGGGCGCTCTGGGTCGGCGCCTGGCCCGCGCACGAAGGCCCAGCCGGGATGGAGCGGGCCATCTCCGC
>QEUY01000731.1 GCA_003577365.1 Chloroflexota bacterium
ACAGCGCCCCGAGCACGGTGATGACCGCGATCAGCCTCCCATGTGGTGCCGAGTCACGCTGGGTGGTGGTGGCCGTGGCCGCGCGGCGCAGGTCATCCCACGTCCACAGCGGGGTGGGATAGGCGGCTTCCGCGCGATCAAACAGCGCCGGGTTGAAGAAGAGCGCCAGGGTGCTGAGGTCGCGCGGCAGGCAGTAGGGCGCGCCGTCGACCTGGAAGGCCGGTCGCAAAGGGCCGGGCAGAGATGCGGTGCGGTCGTAGGTGGCGGGGATGGGCAGGATGGCCTCGTCGGCGGCGAGGTCGGCCAGCTCGTGGCTCCAGACCAGAAAGAGGTCGGGTGGGGTGTGGGCGGCGACGGCGTCGGCCAGCGCCGTGCGATAGTCGGGCGTCAATGCGCCGGAGAGACGCAGGCCGGGGTTGGCGCGTTCAAAGGCGGTGATCTGGTCTTGGATGAACTGGTTTTCGGCGGCGCGCCCCGCCGGCCCCAGAATGCTCACCGCGCTCTGTTGGGGGGTGGCGGTGGGGGCTGCGCGCCAAGGCCAGGAGGGGGGCCAGGGAAGGGAGGACAGGTCGCCCTGACAGGCTGCCAGGGCGACCGCAACCAGGGCGACTAGGTAGAGACGCAACATCAAGCCGGTACAGCGAACCGGTCGGCGGGCTAGTGACCCGATTCGGCCACAAATTGGGCGTACTCGTCGGCGGTCATCAACTGCGCCAGTTCATCTTGTAGGGCTGCGCTGGGTTCTAGTTTGAAGAACCAGGCGCCGTAAGGGTTCTGGTTGACGATCTCCGGGCTGCCCTCCAATTCACGGTTGACGGCGACGACGGTGCCGCTCACCGGGGCGATGATGTCCTCGGCGGCTTTGACCGATTCCACCACCGCGACCTCGGTTCCGGCGCTGAGCGCGGCGCCTTCCTCCGGCAGTTCGACATAGACCACGTCGCTCAACATATCCTGCGCGGCGTCGCTGATGCCGACGACCGCGACGCCGTCCTCGATACGTACCCATTCGTGGGTCTTGGCATATTTGGCAGCCGAGTCTAGCTTGTAATCAGCCATTTCCTTGCTCCGAAGTCTATCTGTAAAGGGTTATCCGTAAAGGGTTATCCGTAAAGGGTTATCCGTAGACTGTAATGTCAAAGCCTACTTGTAGCGCGGCGTGTAGAAGGGGCGTTTGACGATGCGCGCCCGTTTGGGCTGGCCGCGCACCAGGATGTCGATCTCCGTGCCCAGCGCGCTGAGGCGGCGCGGGACATAGCCCAGCCCGATAAAGCGGTCAAGCGTGGGGCTTTTCATGCCGGTGGTGACATGGCCGACCGTTTCGCCCTCGACGGCGATAGGGTAGTGCTCGCGTGGGACGGCCCGCTCCACCATCTCGAAGCCGACCAGGAGACGGGCGGGCTGTTCCAGCTTGACCTTGAGCAAGGCATTGCGCCCGATAAATGGCTTGTCCCAAGAGACAGTCCAGCCCAGCCGTGCCTCCAGCGGGTTGATGGTGGCGTCGATTTCATGGCCGTAGAGCGGCATGGCGGCTTCAAAGCGCAGGCTGTCGCGCGCTGCCAGCCCGCAGGGCAGCAGCCCCATGGGCGCGCCGCTTTCAAGCAGGCGCTGCCAGATGGTGGCCGCGGCATCTTGGGGCACATAGAGTTCAAAGCCATCTTCGCCGGTGTAGCCGGTGCGCCCGATCACGGCGCGGGCGTCGAGGATCGTCGTTTCGACGGCGGTGCGCGCGGCCAGCGCCGGCAGATCTGCCGGGGTGAGCGGCTGCAAGATCGCTTCGGCCTTGGGGCCTTGCAGCGCCAGCATATACAGGTCGTCGGAGACGTCGATCAGCGAGACATCCAGCCCGCGCTGGTGCGCTGCCATCCACGCCAGGTCTTTGGCGCGGTTGGCGGCGTTGACGATGACCAGCCAGCGTTCGGGCAGGCGGTAGATAAAGATGTCGTCGACGATGGTGGCGTCTTCATAGAGCATCAGGCCATAGTGGGCTTCGTTCAGCGCCACGCGCTCGATGTCCCAGGTCTGGATGGTCTGGAGGAAGGGGCCGGCATCGGGGCCGCGCACTTCAAATTGGCCCATGTGATCGATGTCGAACAGGCCGGCGGCGGTGCGGACGGCGTGATGTTCGGCCAGCGGGCCGGCGGGATATTGCACCGGCAGCTCCCAGCCGGCGAATTCGACCATGCGCCCCCCCAGGGCAAGGTGTGCGTCGTAGAGCTGTGTGCGGGGCATCGGCCATGCCTTTCCGATCGGTGGGGTTGTGCAGAAACAGACGGCGTGCGCGACGCGCGCTTTCTGCCAGTATAGCAGTGAGGAGAAGCGTTGGCAAAGCAGTGGGGGGAGGCCGGAGAGCCGCAGGCCTTGGACGAACACCATTCGTCCAAGGCCTGCGACGAAGATAGAGAAGGTTAGTCGGCGGCGTACATATCGCGCACAAAGTCGCCCAGCCCCAGGCTGTCGAGCTTGGCGAGCGGGGCGCGGAAGGTGACCTGAACCACGCCGGGGTTGCGGCCAATCTCGATGGCCCCGGTGATGGTGGCGCGGTTCATGATCTCGGGCACGCTCACGCCCAAGAGCGTGGCGGCGCGCTGCAGCCCGTTTTCGGTGGCGGCGTTGAGGTCCGGCCCGGTGCCGATCACCGAGATGGG
>QEUY01000732.1 GCA_003577365.1 Chloroflexota bacterium
GGCGTTTCCTCGCACGGCGTCTACGAACGCACGCAATTGGTGCGTATAAGTCGAATCGCCGGGGACGCGCTCGCGGCGTACCCCGTTGTGGGTACGCACAGTCAACCGGTGCCAGAGATGGGGCAGGATCGGGTTGAGCACGCGCAGTTCCCCCTGGTCGCCGACCACGCGCGCGCTGAGCCGCAGCAGGACGACAGACAAGAGCGAGCAGGTCATGCGGGCGGTGCGACCGTCGGCAAAGGCAAAGTCGGCCGCCATCCAACGGTCGACCTGGGGTGAAAGGGTACGCGCTTCGGCCCGGACGACTTCCGGTTCGGCGCCGGTCAGAAAACGCAGCAGATGGATGGCATAGCAGCCCAGGTCCATTGTGGCGCCGCCCCCCAGGTCATAGCGCAGACGGATGTTGCCCAGCCGCACCGAGGGGGTGCAGAAATGGGCCTCCAGATGGCGGATCGTTCCCAGTTCGCCGCTCTCCACGATCTCTTTCATGCGCGCCGCCAGCGGATGGTAGCGATAGTGAAAGGCCTCCACCAGCACACGACCGCTTCTGGCTGCGCTCTGCGCCATCTGTTCCGCCTCGGCGGTATTGTTGGCGAGGGGCTTCTCGCAAAGGACGTGCTTGCCGGCCTGAAGCGCCCGCATCGTCCACTCAGCGTGCAGGCTGTTGGGTAACGGGTTGTAGATGGCATTGAGCGTGGGGTCGTCGATCAGCGCTTGATAGCTCTCATACACCTGGGGGATGCCGTGTTTGGCAGCAAAGGCGCGAGCGCGCGCCGGGTCACGGGCAGCCACGCCCACCACCTCCACATCAGCAACCTTGCGCGCCGGCCGGATAAGCGCCGCTGGCGTGATCATGGCGGCGCCCAGCACCCCCATGCGCAAAACCGAACTGGTCATCCGTGCTGTCCCTGCAATTGCTCGGCCAGGTCGTTGAAATCCTGGGCGACCACATCCACTTCCGGGTCGGGGGTGAGGTCGGTGGTCTGGTGTGGGCCATATTCGCGCGGGCGGTGGACAAACGCAGTCTTAAAACCGAGCGCCCGCGCCGCCCGCAGGTCGCCATTGTGCGCCGCCACCATTATCATCTCGCCCGGTTGCAGACCCAGCAGCGGCGCTGCCCCCAGATAAACCTCCGGGTCGGGCTTATAGTGGCGAAAGAGTTCAGCCGAGAGGATACAATCCCACGGCAGCCGGGCCTGTTTCGCCATATTGATAAGCAGCGCCATGTTGCCGTTGGAAAGCGTCGCCAGGGTAAAGTGACGGCGCAAACGGCGCAGCCCACGGCGGGCATCGGGCCAGGGGTGCAACCGGTGCCAGACCCGGTTGAAATGGTCGATCTCGCTTTCACTCAAACCTGTGATCTGAAATTGTTCAAGCAGGTCATCCAGGATCAGCCGGTGGAGGCCGTCGATGTTCATCCACGGCAGCTCGCCTGTTCGCACACGCTGCATGGCCGGGGCATAGCCTGCGCGCCAGGCATCGGCAAAGCTTGCCCAGTTGACCTGCAACCCTTTTTCCTGTTCCAATCGCCGGCCCTCTCGGATGATCGACCCGCGCCAGTCGACGACGGTGCCAAAGACATCAAAGGTCAGCGCGCGAATTGAGGAATCAACCATCATAACCCCAAGTGTAAGACCAAACGTCCAGGACGCCAAAGAAAAACAACGCTTAGGGAACTCAGGGATGTACAATCGCAGATGCGATTTCCAGCACGTACCACATACCACGCACCACGCATCACGCACCACGCACCACATGCAAAACCTCTCTCGGCTCGCGCACCCACAGCAGCATCATGACCCCGCCGATCAGAGCCACCACCAGCGCGGTCAGAAAGAGCCCGCCGTACCCTGCCGTCATCGCCAGCCAGCCCCCGATGAGCGGGCCGACGGTTAGCACCGGCGCCAGCAGCGTATTGGTCAACCCGATATAAGTCGGTCGTTTGGCCGGCGGAGCAAACTCGACGATGATGTTGAAGGCCGAAACACTGTCGGCTGCCAGATAGGCCCCCAGCAGGACAAAGGTGAGCGCCAGCCACCCTGCCGTCGGCGCCAGCCACGTATTGACAATCGCCAACACCATGACAAAGGGTGCGCTGGTCAGAACCACTTTATGGCCGTAGCGGTCGCCGATGGCGCCCCAGAACAGATTCATCACTGCCTGGCTGCCGACCAGCACAGCGGTAAAGGTGCCGATGTCGGCGCCGCTGAGTTGGAAGCGTTCTGTGCCGTAGACGGTGAAAAAGCCGATGGCCATAGCCCCCAGTTTGACCGTCGTGCGGCTGAGCAAGAAGCGGCTGTAATTGCCGTCGCTGCGCAGGATCGAGGGCAACTCGCGCAGATAGAGACGAAGTGGCACGGGTTCTTTTACATCCAGGCTGGGCGGCTCGCGATTGAGCGCCAGGGCAACATAGGAGACAATAAATGTGCCAAAGGCCAAAAAGAAAACCCAGGCAAAGCTCTGCGGATAAGTCAGGTTCTCCAGAATGTAGCCCACCAACAGCGCCCCGCCCACGGCGCAGAGCGCGCCCAGGCTGTTGCTGACCCCCGACCAGATGCCACGCCGCTGCACTGGGATCGCCTTGGCGATCATGTCGTACCAGGCCGGTGTGGCGGTGCCGCTGCTTGCCGCGCCCACGATCAG
>QEUY01000733.1 GCA_003577365.1 Chloroflexota bacterium
GCGCTGGTTGAGGCTGGTCCAATAAAAACAGTGTTCGCATTTCATGTTGCAGATCGAGTTGATAAACAGCACGAGAAATGTCGGGTCGGGCATCGGCGCATAGGCATTGGCCGTGATGCGCGCGTGGCGGGCGATTCGTTCGATGGTGTGCATTCACAACCCCCTCAAGTTGAGCAGCGTCTCTCAAACTGATCGCAAAACAATCATGGACTCAGGGCCGGGCGGGCCGCTCATCGCCAGCGGGCGGCGCTCTGGCCTGCGCCTGCCAGGTAGCCGGTGATTTCCCCTGCCGCCCAACAGGTTGTAAACAGCAGCATCCCGGCAGCGCCCCGATCAGCTTCACCCGATAGCGCCGCCGCGCCGCCACGGCGCGCGCCACGCGCGCCGTCTGCACCAGCGGCAGCGCCAGCGCCAGCCCTGCATAGAGCCAGCGCAGGTGATAGGCCTGGGGGCCAAAGCGCAGCCCCGCAAAGGCCCTGCCGTGATGGAATGGGCTGGTGGTGAGATGGGCCGGCGTCCACCCCCCGGCGTGGCGGATGAGCATGGCCGGGTCGGCGATCAGGGTGATGCCCTGCTGCTGCCAGCGCCAATGCACAAACACGTCGTAGAAGCCGTGGCCGGCGGCGCTGCCCGCCAGCGCGACCTGTTTATAGGCGGCGTTGTTACCCGGCAGCGCCGCCACCGCACCGGCAAAGGGCGGCATAAAGCGCGCATATTCACAGAAAAAGACTGCCCAATCGCGTGCCCGGCTGTAGTCTGCCGGTTCAATCGGCCCGCCGATGGCGAGATGTGCCGAGCGGTGGGCGCGCAGCGCCGCCTCACACCAGCCGTCTGCGACCAGCGAGGTATCCTCCAGCATCGCTACGACCGCGCCCCGGCACTGCGCCAGCGCCAACTGGCGCATCTGGGGTACGGTGGCCCCATCGGGCGCGGCCAGCCAGCGCACCTGGGGATGGGCGGCGCGCAGCGCCCGGTAGCCCGGCTCGTCCAAGGCGCTGCCCACGACGACGACCTCGCCGGCTGTCGCCTCGCTCTGGGGAACCAGCGCTTCTAGACAGCGCGCCAGCACAGCAGCCCCGTTGAACGCCACCACGATCACCGACAACGGGGGCGCTGTCACCGCGCCGGAGGCCCCGGCGTTTGCCGCCGGCAAGCTTTGTTCCGGCTCTTGACCGAATTTTCGTGCTGCCTCTTGCGCCCGCGGTGGATGCGTTTGCATCATGGGCTGACCCCTATCATCTCGTTCAGTACTCGTTCAGTAGTAGAGCCGTTGGCAGCTTGGGCCTGCGCCGCGCAGATAGCCCGCCAACTCCCCCAAGGACCAAGCGGCAAACAAGAGCCACTGCAGCGGCAGCGTCAACAGCCAGCGTGCGCGGTGACGCCGTTTGCGCCAGATCAGACGCCCCCAGCGCCACACAAAGAGCCAGGGCAGCAGCGGCGTCGACAGGCCGCGCGCCAGCCGTTCGCCCCACCCGGCAGAACCCGTGCGCATCGCCGCAAAGCAGCGCCCATGCGCCAGGCGGCTGGCTAGAAAATCGCCAAATGGGATCGGTTTGTTCAGATAGACCAATATCGAGGGATCCAGCCACAGCGCCGAGTGACCGGCCTCGACCCCCCAATTCACGAAGGTCTTCCAGAATTCCGGGTAGCGCGGGGTGTCGCCCTCAAACAGCGCCGCCCGTTTATAGGAGATGTTGCAGCCCGGCAAGATCTCCGCCGCGCCGCACGCCACCGGCGGCATAAAGAGGCCGTACTCGTAGAGGTACAGCGCCCATTCGAGCAGGTTCCGTTCCGTAGCGCCATCCAGATCGACCGCGCCGCCGATCACCCAATGGGGATGCTTGTGATGCGCCCGGCGCACTGCCTCCAGCCAGTTGTCGGCGACGATAGCATAGGGGTCGAGGATGGCGATGACCTCGCCCTGCGCCAGCGCGATGCCGCGGCCGCGCAGATGGGCCAGAGAGGCCGGCGCGTCCAGGTGGACCCAGCAGACGCTTGGAAAGCGCGCTTGCAGCTTGGCCGCCGCGTCCCGTGCCGAATGCGCTACGACGATGACCTCGGCCACCCCCGGCTGCACCTGCGCCGTCAACGCCGCCAAACATTCTCCAAGCACCCCCTCCGCATGATTGGCCGCAATCACAACCGAGAGGGGCAGCCGTCCCGTCGAGGAAATCATGCGCCAGACGGATCTAGGCCGCCGGCCCGGATGCCGGTCTGGAGAGCGAGCCGGACCCCTGCCAGTCGGTGTAGACGCAGCGGCGCAGCTTGCGCAGCGCGTCGCGCAGGCGCAGATAGCCGCGGAAGACCGGCGAATTGACGGCGGTGATTGCCTGCGGACGCCAGTAGTAGGCGTCGATCCGCGCCAGCCGGTAGGGGTGGCCGGTAGCCGTCACCAGCCCCATGTCGGTGCTGACCGCGCCCGCGCAGTGCTGCGCTACGATTGCCTCGACGGCGGCGTTGCGCGCGCCGTAGGGATAGGCAAAGACCGCGGCAGCTTGGCCCGTGCGCGCCTGGATCGCCGCCTGCGACTCCGCCACTTCCTGCTCGACCCTGGCGGCGCCGACCAGCGGCAGCGGGGGATGGGTGCAGGTGTGCGCGCCCAGTTCCCAACCGGCGTTCGCCAGCTTGTCCGCCTCGGCCCAAGAGAGCAGCGGCAGCCGCGGCGCGTGGGCGGGCTGGCCCGGCCAACGGTTATCGCGCCCGCAGTAGCCGGTCACCAGAAAGACGGTCGCCGTAAAGCCATAGGCGGCCAGCCGCGGCCATGCCTCGGCATAGACGCTCCGATAGCCGTCGTCGAAGGCCAGCACGACCGTCTTGGCGGGGAACGCCGCGCCGCTGCGCAGCCAGCCCAGCACGCGCT
>QEUY01000734.1 GCA_003577365.1 Chloroflexota bacterium
TTGACCAGGTGGGTTGCCCATAGCCCATATTTCTGATTGTCGCGGTCGGTCAACGCCGCACTGACCTCCACCCATTCCTCCGGCGTCGTGGCTGGCGTGATGCCGGCCTCTTCGTAGCGCTCCACGTTGTAGAGGATGCCAAAGGCCACCGTCACCATGTCCAGCCCGTAGAGATGGCCGTCCTTGCGCAGGGCATCGTGGGCCGAACTCAAATCGGTGATGTTGTTGCGCGTAAGGACGTCATCCAGCGGGTACAGGAGATCAGAACGGATCAGACGGGGCGCCAGTTCGGGTGTGGCCATCAGAATATCGCCGTCGAGCTGGCCTGATTGCACCGCAACAATCGTCTTGGTGGCATAGGCGTCAAACGGAATGTTTTCGGCCACCACCTCGATCTCGGTTTGAGATTCATTGAACTCCTTGATAAAGGCGTTCCAGGTCTCACCCCGTTTCCCCTCTTCAAACCACCAAGAGAGGTAGCGGACGGTCTGCCGGGCGCCCGTGTTGACGGCAGCGGCGCCGCCAGAGGCTGACGGCGCTGCTACAGGCGCCGCACATGCAGCCAATGCCACACCGGCGCCGGCCACAGTTGCCATCTTCAGGAATTCACGACGGCTCAACGATTGGGAAGTTCGGGTTGTCATAACGCTTCGCTCTCCTTCAAAACTAGCACAAAACGCAGGTATTGGATGGCGTGGAGCCTGTGGCTCGCCATTCTGAGGGTGCAACTCCCTGGTGGAAGCCGATGGGACATGAACTATGGAATGGCAGGGAGCTCATGACGCAACTCACACGCCGGCCACGCACACGCGTCGCGCTGCTATCAACTTTTCCAGGTTGGGACGCACAAATGGAAGCAAAATTACCGGCTCAACGAGATTGTAACGAATAGATTGACATGTTGTCAAATTTTGGTATACAATATACTATATACGGTCTCTGCAGGTGGGCGCTTTGTTTGAACTCTGTGTTACACCTGGTGGAACCACAACCTTTGCGCAGCCCCAAATAGACTAGGACTCATACCGGATGAAACCTACTGTCGTCATCGCCTACTCAGGATTTGGAGATCTAGACGTTGAACAAAAGGTTTTGCGCGCCATCGATGCGCAGATCATTTACACCGGCGATCTGACCTCGCCGGCGGCACTGGCCGCGGTTGCAGAGGCCGATGCCCTGATGGTGGCGTTGGAAAAAGTCACCGCCGAGATCATCGCCACCATGCCGCGCTGCCGGGTCATCAGCCGCGCCGGCACCGGGCTGGACAACATCGACATCGCCGCGGCCACGGCACACGGCATCTGGGTCGCCTATGTGCCCGACTACTCCATCGATGAGGTCTCGACCCATGCGATTGCCCTGTTGCTTGCCCAGGCGCGCGGCATCCCCAGCCTGGTGCAGTCGACACGCAATGGCCAGTGGGACGGTAGTGTGGCGGGGAAGCTCTATCGCCTCAAAGGACAGACGCTCGGCATCATCGGTTTTGGGCGCATCGGACAGGCAACGGCGGAGAAGGGTCGAGGCTTGGGTCTGAATATCATCGTCTATGACCCCTATGTGGATCAGGCGGCTGCCCAACGCAGCGGGGCGCGCCTGGTCGACTTGGAGACGCTCGCTCGTGAATCCGATTTTGTCTCGCTCCACACGCCGCTGGATGAAGCCACACGCAAGATCATCGGCGCCCACTTTTTGGCGCAGATGAAGCCGACTGCCTATCTGATCAACGCGGCCCGCGGGCCGCTGATCGACGAGGCAGCACTGCTCGCCGCCGTCCGCAGCGGGCAGCTCGCCGGGGCTGCGCTCGACGTGCTGACCGTCGAGCCGCCCGCACCAGAGAACCCCTTGCTGCACGAGGAGCGAATTTTGGTCACACCCCACGCTGCCTGGTATTCAGAAGAAGCCAAGATCGACCTGCGCACACGCTGCGCCGAAGAAGTGGTGCGCGTGCTCAGCGGCGAACGGCCCCGCACGCCGGCAAACCAGATCGTCTAGGTCATCTTATGGATTTGTCAGGTGTAGGGGTGGATACTGGCCGACAGCAAGCAGAGCCTCTCGCTCCATCAGCCGTGCGGGTTCATTCAATTTGTAGAAGCGAACGCAGCTCTACCATAACTCAGCCCTAACCATAAGGACGAACCTCATGACTCACCCTTTGTTCGACCTCAGCGGCCGCGTCGCCCTGGTCTCCGGCGCAGCCAGCGGGATGGGCCGCGCCATGTCGATTGGCTTTGCCGAATGCGGAGCGGACCTGGTGCTGGCCGACATCAACGAAACTGGGATGCAGGAGACCGCCGGCGTGATCGAGAAGCTGGGTCGCCACGCTCTGCCCGTGGTTTGCGACATCTCGCAGCCCGACCAGATTGGGGCCCTGTTCGAGCAGTTGGATCGCCACTATGGGCGCATCGACATCCTGGGCAATGTGGCCGGCGAAGGCGTACGCGGCACGCCCCTTGAGATTGCGCCGGAACTGGTGCAACGCGCCTACCAAAACCTGGCGGTAGGGCGTCTCTACTGTTGCCAACAGGCCGCCAAACGGATGCTGGCCGCCGGCAAGGGAAGCATCATCAACATTGTCTCCATCGCCGGGTTGACGGCTTTGGGGCGCAGCCACCTGGCCTACAGCATGGCTATGGGC
>QEUY01000735.1 GCA_003577365.1 Chloroflexota bacterium
AGCAGCCACCCGGCGCGGCTATAGCGCGCCAGATGGCTGAGCGTCATATTCTCGAAGATGGGCCGCTGCAGCAGCAGCCCCTGGGTGCGCCGTTCCTCCGGCACGAGCATCAGCCCGGCGCGCACCGCTTCGCCTGGCGTGCGCGGATAGGCCGCGTTGACCCCGTGCAGCAGGCGTGTCCCGCCCGTCACGGGCGCTGCGCCGTAGAGCATGCGCAGCAGCTCCGACCGGCCCGCGCCTACCAGCCCAGCAATGCCCAGCACTTCGCCACGGTGGAGCGTAAACGAGATGTCGCGCGTGTAGTCGCCGCTCAGCCCCTGCGCCGTCAGCAGCGGCGCGGCGTCGACAGGCGCGTTCGGGCGCGGCGGAAAGACCGCTTCCAGACTGCGCCCGGTCATCAACTGCACCAGCGCCGGCTCGTCCAGCGTGTGTGTCGGCTGCGTGGCGACTACCCGCCCGTTGCGCATCACGGTCACCCGTTCGGTCAGCGCAAAGATCTCTTGCAGCCGGTGTGAGACATAGACCACCGTCACCCCACGCGCAGCCAGCGCGCGGAGGGCGGTGAAGAGATGTTGGATCTCGCGGTCGGTCAGCGCCGCTGTCGGCTCGTCCAACACCACCAGCGCGGCGTCGGCAGCAAGGCCGCGCGCCACCGAGACCATCGTCTGCTGGCCGGGGCTGAGGCGCGACACCGGCACGTCGACCGGCAGCGTAGCCCCCAACCGGGCAAAGAGCGCCGCTGCCTGCCGGCGCAGCGCCCGCCGGTCGATGCTCCCCCAGCGGCGTTTGGGATAGCTGCGTCCCAAAAAGATGTTCTCGGCGGCGTCAAAATAGGGGACCAGGGTCAGCTCTTGATGGATAAAGGCCAGCCCCAGGCGTGCGGCCTCCTGCGCGCTGTGTATCTCCACCGGCCTGCCCGCCAGCCGGATCTCGCCGCTGTCTTTGGGCACGACCCCGGCCAGGATTTTGATGAGGGTGGACTTGCCCGCGCCGTTCTCGCCGACCAGCCCATGCACCTCGCCGCGCGCCAGGCGCAGCGACACATGGTCCACGGCGCGGATGCCGGGGAAGTCTTTGGTGATTTCGTGGAGGATAAGCAGTTCGTCGCGCGCGTCAGCCATGCGCCTAGACCCTCAGCATCAGCCGAGATGCGCGGCCTACACTCCGCTCAGGAAATAGCCCGCGCATGGGTTCAAAACAGACCGCTTTCTAAACAGGCTATTCTACCAGAGCCGCCCGCCATCGCCACATCTGCCGCCGCGCGCACAGGCCGGGAGGGCCGGCGCGTGGGGGCATGCAGCGCCAGGCCGTCAGCGGCCTGGCTACACAACGGCACCCGCTCAGGCGGGCTTGCTTGTGCGGTCTTCCAACCGCCGATATATCATCCCCGGCAAGCCGCCTTGCGGGCGGCGTGGTTCTGGAGCCTCGACAGCTTTAGCCTCCGGCGGGGAGGCGCACGAAGCGCGAGAATAGGGTATAATGCGGGCAGGAATCTCTGTTCTCCAACTCACCGGCAGCGCTGAAAGGAATATACATGAACAAGTATATCGTCGAGTTTATCGGCACGTTTTTCCTGGTCTTTACGGTGGGCATGACCGTCATCGCGCCCGGCGACACGCCGCTGGCGGCGCTCGCCATCGGATCGGTACTGATGGTCATGGTCTATGCCGGCGGTCACATCTCCGGTGGGCATTACAACCCGGCGGTGACGCTGGCCGTGCTGATGCGCGGCAAGACCACCGTCAACGACGCGGCGATCTATATCGTGGTGCAGTTGGTGGCGGGCGTGGTGGCGGCGCTGCTGGTCGGCTACTTCAAAGTAGGCGCTGTGGTGGAACCGATCGCCCATGATGTGGTGGCCTCGCTGTTGGCCGAGTTTCTCTTTACCTTTGCGCTCTGTTATGTGGTGCTCAACGCGGCCACGGCGCGCGCCAACACGGGCAACTCCTTCTATGGCCTGGCAATCGGCTTTACGGTCCTGGTGGGGGCCTTGGCGGTGGGCGGCGTTTCGGGCGGCGCGTTTAACCCCGCCGTGGCGGCAGGCATCACGGTGATGGGCATCTCCAGTTGGGCTAACATTTGGATCTACTTGGTGGCCGATTTCCTGGGCGGCGCAGCCGCGGCGTTGGTCTTCCGCACCGTCAGCCCCGGCGATCTGCTGGAGGAAGAAGCCGTTCCCCTGCCGGCGCCGGAAGAGGTGGGCCGCCCGCAGGCGGTGCGACCGTCGACGCCGCGACCGCGCACGCAGCCCCGCCGCCGGCGCTAGGTATCGTCGCCGCTCTACTTGACATGCATTGGCAAGGCAACACGCCAAGGCCGTTATCGCTGCCCTGGCGTGTTGTCTATTGGAAAGGCCACCAGATGAGCGATGCGCGAACGCGTGTCCATGCGATTGTCGCCGCCTACGCCGATCTGCCTGCCGTGCAAGCCGTGACGCTCGGCGGCTCGCAGACCACCGGCCATGCCACAGCCGGGTCAGATACCGACCTCTATGTCTACAGCCGCACCCCCATCGCCGTGGCGGACCGCAGGCGTGTGGCGCTGGGGTTTGCGCCGGATGCCGAAGTGGGCAACCGCTTCTGGGAGCCTGGCGACGAATGGGTCGATCCAGTCACCCAGAGCGGGGTGGAT
>QEUY01000736.1 GCA_003577365.1 Chloroflexota bacterium
CAATAACAAGACGGGCAATAACAAGACGGCCCAGTGTGAGATAGAACGCAAGGGTAGACGCAGCGTGTTCATCGATGTATCCCCAAGATGATTCTTTGTAACCGGTACTTGCTATGTATCTGCGATACGTTACAGGTCGCTGCGGGTCGCAAAGCGCGCATAGGCCAAGGCCGCCGGGGCCAAGACCCACAGCCCCAGGAGCGCGGCCAGCAGCGCCCACAGCGCATCGCCATAGGTCTGCGTGGCGTAGATGCCTGCCGGGCCGAGCATCTCCAGGCTCGCCTGGAGGTTGGAGATAGCGGCCAGCTTGAAGACCTGCAGCGGGTTGCTCAGGCTCAGCCAGAGCAGCCCGTCGACGGGCATCCGCAGGACGATGGCCGTGCCCATCATGCCCAGGTCGCCCAGAAAGACAAAGAGCAGCCAGAGAAAGAGGCCGATGCCCACGGCCACGCCGGCGCGGCGGCTCCAGGCCGAGATCAGAAAGCCGGTGCTGAGCATGACCAGGGCCAGCAGAAAGGCCAGCCCCACCAGGGCGAGATAGCCCATGGGGTCGCCCGCATCTTGCAGGCCGAGGATGGCAGCGGCCAGGCCGAAGCCGATGGCAAGCGTCGCCAGCAGGCTGAGCGCCAGTCCCAGATATTTGCCGACAAACAGCTCGGCGCGGTTGAGCGGCTGGGCGAGCAGATAGGAGAGGGTGCGCCGCTCCTCTTCGCCCGCCAGGCTCTGCGCGCCCACGGTCAGCGCCATCAGCGGCACCATGAGCAGGACGAGATTGACCAGGCTGGCGGCGGTGCGCCCAAAGCCGGCCAGTCCGGTCATGCCGGCGCCGGCGCGCGAGAGGGCCGAGAGCCCGAGCGCCAGCCCCAGAAAGGCCACAGTATAGAGCAGAAACCAGCGGTTGCGCAGCGCATCGCGCAGTTCCTTTTGGGCCAGGGTCCAGATGGTATGCAGGGACATGGCTTACTCCGTTTCGAAATCGGTCACATGGATGTCGGCGCGGCTCAGGCTGTGGATCGGGCCAGCCTTGGCGCCGGGCGCAACCTGCACCAGCACGCCCGTGCCGTTGCGGCGGGCGTCGAAGCCGTCGGCGTGCAACACCGAGAGCGCGCTGTCCATCAGTTCGGCGGGCAGGTGCAGCTTGACCTGGGTAGTCAGGTTGAGCCGTGCGGCCAACTGGGCGGCGGGCGTGGTGAAGAGGGCGCGGCCCTGCTCCATCACCAGCACTTGGTCGGCCAGCGCCTCGACTTCGTCCAGCCGGTGGCTGGTGAAGACGATCGTCTTGCCCGCGGCCTTGACCTGGCTGAGCAGCTTGAGAAATTGGCCGCGGCTGGCCGTGTCCAGGTTGGAGGTCGGCTCATCCAGGATCAGGACGGGCGGGTCGTCCAAGAGGGCCAGGGCCAGCGCCAGCCGTTGTTTCATGCCGCCGGAGAGGGCGCGCACGGGTTTGGCGGCGTGCACCAGCAGATCGACTTGTTCGAGCGCGCCGAGGACGCGCTTGGCGTCGGCGCGGCGCAGCCGGGCGAAGAAGTGCGCGGTT
This sequence comes from Chloroflexota bacterium, assembly GCA_003577365.1. GTDB lineage: Bacteria > Chloroflexota > Anaerolineae > Caldilineales > Caldilineaceae > QEUY01. The sequence continues at coordinate 1,538 of QEUY01000736.1, forward strand.
TCGCGCACGCTCAGGTCGTCGTAGAAGGCGAGTTCTTGCGGCACATAGCCGAGCAGCCGGCGGGCTTCGCGCCCGCCATTTTGCAGGTCGTTGCCGTCGATGGCGATGCGGCCTTGGTAGCGCAGCAGCCCCAACATGCACTTGAGCACCGTCGTCTTGCCCGCGCCGTTGGGTCCCCAAAGGGCCAGGGCTTGGTGCGGCTCGACGGTGAAGCTGAGGTCCTGCACGGCCACGAAACGACCGAATTTTTTGGTCAGGTAGTCAACGGTAATCATCGGACGTGTCTCCAGGGCGCTACGCCGCTCAGGACCACGGCAAGACCGAGCATGACCAAGCCGGCGGCGATCCACCAAGCGGTCGATGGATTGCCGGCGGCGGCCTGTGGCCGAGCGGTGACGGGCGGGGCCATGAGCGGGTAGGGGTCGGCCATTTTGGGGCGCGGTTGAAAGACCGGGAAAGCGCGCGCGGCAAGGTCGAGCGCTTGTACTGCCGGGCTGAGTTGAAAGAGCCGCAGCTCGGGATAGCGGCCCAAAAGCGATTCATAGAAGCTGGAGGCGGCATAGGGCAGGTCGCCAATCTGGTCGCCGTCGGCGTCGAAGCCGGCGTAGTCGCTCCAGTAGTTGCCGCGCTCGCCTTCGGCCCAGTGGTTGCGCATGAGGTCGCCGGAGCCGGCCACGGCGATCTGTTCGGCGTTATCTTGAAAGGTATTGGCGGTAAAGGTGTTGCGCTGTACTACCGGCAACATGTTCACGCCGATCTCGTTATAGGCCAGGAGGTTGCGTTCAAAGCGGACGACCGCGTCCGCCTCGCGCGGCGAGTTGTCGACATAGACGCCCACGCGGTTGGCGACGATCTGGTTGTCTTCGGCGATCACGTCGTCGACATCCTTGAGGCCGATGCCATAGCCGCTGGGTCCGTGGTTGTTTTCAATCCAGTTGTGGCGCAGCTCCAAATAGCGGCCATACATCAGATAGATGCCGACCGAGTTGTCGAGCAGCTCGTTGTCTTCGATGACCTGGTTATTGGCAAACATGAAGTGCAGCCCATAGCGCCCATCCTCGACGCGGTTGTGGCGCACGATGCCGTGGTT
>QEUY01000737.1 GCA_003577365.1 Chloroflexota bacterium
CTTATCGGCCATCATGTTAAAGATGGTGACTAGAATGATGGGAGTATCAACGCCATCATGACGAAGTTGACGTACCAAATCTAAACCAGAGGTTTTGGTCTTAAGATGGACATCCATAAAAATCAGATCAGGTTGATTCTCATGAATGGCGGTATACCCATCTTCGGCGTTGTCATACAGCGCAATTTCAACATTACTCTTACTCAACATCCGGCACAACAACCGCTGATTGTTCGCATTATCCTCAATATAAACTACTCTCACAGGACAACCTCCAGATTGTTTTACCGTTGCTTCGCATCCGCACATCAATTCTATCTTAATTCATTATACTGGAAACTTATGCGTTCACCTAGAGTATTCACAATTTCTTCATAAATCATCAATGGAACAGATGTGAGGAAATCATGTCAGAGCTAAAACACACCGATTTCATGAAGGGGCTGTCAGAACTTATTCCAGAGTACCTGCCTGCCAAATACCGTCGTTTCCATTTAGGAGAGACACGCTGGTTCTTCCAAGTCTATTTCGGGCGAGATCGGCATATTCATTATGAGGTATCTCGCGCCAACGCCGTGTGTGGCAGGATGTTGGAAGTTGGGCTGCACTTCGAAAGCCGCGATAAAGCCCGCAATCAGTTTTTGCTAGACACCTATAGGCGTTATATACTCGAACTACGCGAGACATTAGGGGAAGGATTGGTGGCCGAGGAGTGGGACAGAGGCTGGACAAAGGTCTATGAAGCCTATCCCAGTGAAGCTTTGACCCCAGAGATTCAATCCTTCGCCGCCCAGCGCTTGGCCCACGGCGTAACAGGCCAGCACTAGCCCAACGCCATAGAGCGCCTGATATTCGCGGCGAATGCCCATCCGTGCATCCGCCCATCCCATCAGCCGCGCACCCAGCCAGCCAACGCCCAGGCCAACCAGGGGGCTTAACAGCAAGATACGCGCCAGGAAGTTTGCCCATTCAAGCGCGCCGTTGCCGCGCGCGGTCAAGAGCGCAATCAGCACCAAGACGATGGGCAGCACTACAAGGTCATTCATGCCGGCTTCTATGCTCAACGTCCGCCGCACAGCGCGCGGCACGCGCTCGTCGCGCATAAGATCGCGCAGAACCACCGGGTCGGTCGAAGCCAGGATCGCGCCGAGCAGCAGCGCTTGGACCGGCGTCACACCGACCAGGAAGAAGGCAGCCAGCGCAACGCCGCCGATGACCAGCAACGTGCCCGGCCCCAGAGTAAGCAGCGGCACATACCATTCGCGGCGCAGTTCATCCAACTGGACGTTGACGGCGTCCAAAAAGAGCACGAGGGCCAAGCTGATGACCGCGACCGACTCCAGCAGCGGGCTGTGTACATCCAACTGCACCACGCCATAGCCGCCGAGCGCCAGACCCATGCCCAGAAAGAGCATCGGGAAGGAGAGGGGCGCGCGTTCCACCAGCCGCGACGTGAGCGCCGCCAGCGTCAGCACCAGGGCGACAAGGCCCATGCCCAGCACGAGCGATGACATGGATGTCCTTTCGTGAACTTGCCAGTGCGCCGCGCACCGCCGGCCATTATGGTGGCAAAGCGCGCCACGCGCAACCCGCCCGCGCAAGGGGACGGGTCGAGCCTCGACAGGCAGCGCGGCGCAAACCCGCCGTAAAGACCCAGTATAAAGACCCAATATGGGGTAAGATAGGGGAATGCAGACCACACAGACGGCGCAGCCCAGGCGCGCCTATGGCTGAATACGACGCAGTTGTGGTGGGCAGCGGCCCCAACGGGCTGGCCGCGGCAGTCACCCTGGCCGAGGCCGGCTGCCGCGTGCTGGTCCTAGAGGCCAACCCGACCGTGGGCGGCGGCACGCGTACGCTGGAACTTACGCTGCCCGGCTTTCACCATGACATCTGCTCCGCCATCCACCCCCTAGGCATCGCCTCTCCCTTTTTTCAGCGCCTCAATTTAGGCCGCTATGGGCTGACCTGGGTGCAGCAACTGCTGCCCGTAGCCCACCCTTTCGACGGCGCGCCCGCCGCGGCGCTGTGGCGCGACCTGGAGCAGACCGTCACCGGCCTTGACGCCGACGGCCGCGCCTGGCGCAGACTCTTTGCCGCGCCCGTGCGCGATTGGGATGCGCTGGCCGCCATGACATTGGCGCCGTGGCCGCGCCCGCGTCACCCACTGACCCTGGCGCGCTTTGGCCTGTCTGCGATCTGGCCCGCGGCCCGGCTGAGCCGCGCCAGTTTTGACACGCCGCGCGCCCGCGCCCTCTTCGGCGGGCTGGCGGCCCATGCCATCCAACCGCTGGAGTGGCCGCTGACCGCCTCGTTTGGTCTCATCTTAGGTACCCTGGCGCATGTGGCGGGCTGGCCGATGCCGCGCGGCGGCTCTCAGGCCATTGCCGATGCCCTGGCCGCCTATTTGGCCGAGTTGGGCGGGAGCGTGGTCACCGGCCACTTCGTAACCGATCTCGACAAACTGCCCCCGGCGCGCGCCCTCCTGCTCGATGTGACCCCGCGCCAGTTTGTGGCGCTGGCCGGGGCGCGCCTTCCGGCGGGCTATCGCCGGCGGCTGCTGCGCTATCGCTATGGGCCGGGCGTCTGCAAGGTCGACTATGCGCTGGATGGCCCTGTGCCCTGGC
>QEUY01000738.1 GCA_003577365.1 Chloroflexota bacterium
ATTCGAGCGCCCGCCCGCCCGGGATCGTCGCCGCGGCGGTGTGCGGCGTCAGTAGCACGTTGGCCGCAGGCTCACGCGCCAGCGTCACCAGCGGGTTGTCGGGCCGCAGCGGTTCCCATTCAAAGGTGTCCAGCGCCGCGCCGCCCAGATGCCCCTGGCGCACAGCGGCGGCCAGTGCGGCTTCGTCGATCACGCTGCCGCTGCCGCACGAAACGACAAACGCGCCGCGGCGCATGGCGGCAAAGGTTGCGGCGTTGAGCGAGCGATCCGTTTCAGGGCTGTAGGGCAGCAGCACGCACAGGAAATCGCTCTCGGCCACGATCGCCTCCGGCACGGCATAGGTGATGCCCAGCGCCGCCTCGGCGGCCGCAGGCAAACGCTGCCGCTTGTGATACAACATGCGCTGCGGCGCACAGGGCCGCAGCCGCCGCGCCAGCTCCGCGCCGATCTCGCCAAAGCCGAGGATGCCCACCGTCTGCCCATAGATCCCGCCAATATTCGTGCGACCCGACCAGTTGTAGGCAAAGACATTTTCGTCGGTGCGGCGGCTGGGCCGGCCCCAGTCGCCCGCGGCCTGGGCGATGGCGCTCACCTCCGGCAGCCGCTTGACCAGCGCCAGCATCTGCATCAGCATATGCTCCGCCACCATGATGCTGCCGATGATCGGCCAGGTACAGACCGGCACGCCCGCGGCCTGCGCCGCGGCCAGGTCGATGTCATAGGCCAGCGACCCCAGCCGCTGGATCAAGCGCAAGCGCGGCCCCGCCGCGATCAGCGCCGCGTCGATCTCCCCGCTGCGCTCGCTCACCAGGAATTCCGCAGCGGCCAGTTCGGCCAGCACCCGCTCGCGCGGCGGGCGGCGCAGCATCACGACCTCCACCCCGGCAGGCGCAGTGGCCCGCGCCGCCTCCTGATGGCGCAGGCTGCGCTCAGTGAGAAAGATCGCTTTCGCAGTGAGGGTCATTGTTACCTCAATTGTTTTTGGTGAATGCGCTATCGCGCCCGGCGGTTGGAAAACCGCCGCTACTTTGCCATCTTTCTTCTCTGGCCTTTGCGTTCTTTGCGACTTTGCGGTGAATTCTCTTAATGCACCGTCCAACCGCCGTCGATCGTGATCCCGGCGCCGGTCACAAAGCTGGACGCGTCGCTGGCGAGGAAAACCGCCAGCCCTTGAATCTCCTCCAACTCGCCCCAGCGCCCCAGCGGAATCTTGGCGATAAACTGCTCATAGGCCGCCGGGTTGTTCTTAATGGGCAGGTTCATCTCGGTGGCGAACGGCCCCGGCATCATGCAGTTGACCGTGATGCCATAGGGCGCCCATTCCAGCGCCAGCACGCGCGTCATCTGCCAGATCGCGCCCTTGCTGCTGCAATAGGGCGTGCGGTCGGGCAGCGCGATGATCGAGAGCGTCGAGCCGATGTTGATCACCCGGCCATAGCGCCGCTCTTTCATAGGCCCGGCCAGCGCCCGGCACATCAGCCACGGCGCGGTCACGTTGATCGCCTGCACCTCCAGGAATTGATCCAGCGTCAGATCCTCAATCGGCCCGCGGATATTTAGCCCCGCGTTATTGACCAAAATATCGACCTGGCCGAAGTCCGCCAGCACCTGCGCCACCAGCGCGTCGACCTGGTCGGGCTGGGTCACATCATAGCCATAGCCGCGGCACAGGTTGCCCGTGGCCGCGGCCATGGCCTGGGCCTCCGCCGCGGCCTGGTCGGCGTGACGGCTGACCACCGCCACCTGCGCGCCCGCCTCGGCCAGCCCCTCGGCCATCGAGCGGCCTAACCCCTTGGTGCCGCCCGTCACCAGCGCGACCCGTCCTTGCAGGCGAAATCGATCCAAAACGGCCATACGTTGTTGCTCCTATCCAGTGTGCGCGCCGCGCCGCCGCGCCCGCGCCGAGAATTCTGGGGATGCGGGTGGCGCACGCGCGCCCCCACAGCCGGACATTGTACCCACAAGCGCGCCAAACCCACAATGCCGCCCACCAGCGGGCAGGGAGAGCGTTGCCGGCTTGCATGCGCCCCTGGCCCACCGTATAATTCGCCCCACGGCACATGCGCGTATCCTGTGGCCCGACTGTGCCGTAACCGTGGCCCGACCGAGGAGCCTATGAGCAAGCAGATTCTGCACCTCCATCTTGGCAAGGCTTCGCCCCCCAGCGAAGCCCCCCCCAGCGAAGCCACCGTGCGCTTTTTGGGTGAATCGTTCGCGATCCGCAGCGTCGGCACAGGCGGCGACATCGACACCGTCGACCGGCTGATCCGTGCTGCCGACGTCGACCCGCAGGTGGATGCCATCGCGCTCGACGGCTTCGCCACCCAGCTGCGCGTGGGCCGCGACCGCATCCAGCACATCTACGCCGAGCGTTTGGAGGCCGCGTCCATCGACACGCCGCTGGTCACGGGCCAGGGCGTGCGCGGCGCGTTCGAACGCTGGGCGATCCGGCTGGTCCACGACGCCGAGCCGGGCATCTTCACGCGCAAACATGTGCTGCTGGCCCCCGGTCTCAACCACAACGGTTTGGCCGACGGTCTCGCCGCCTTCACCGAACAGCGCCGCTATGCCGACCCGATCTTCTATTGGAACCTGCCCAGCCCCGCCACCGGCGAAGCCGCCTTTC
>QEUY01000005.1 GCA_003577365.1 Chloroflexota bacterium
GCGTTGGCCCGCACCTCCGACCGGATGGCGAAATTCACCCCCACCACGCGGCCCGCCAGGTCGATCAACGGCCCGCCCGAATTGCCGGGGTTGATGGCCGCATCGGTCTGGATCACATCGGGCAGCGTATAGCGGCTGACAAAGCTATCGCCCACCGGCACGCCGCGGCCCAGCGCGCTCACGATCCCCGCGGTCATCGTGCCGTCCAGCCCAAATGGGTTGCCGATGGCGATCACCGAATAGCCGACGCGCAGCGAATCGGGGTCGGCCAGGGGCAAGGGCCGCCACTCCATCCCTTCGGGCGGCGTCACCTTCAGCACGGCCAGATCAGCCTGCGGGTCGGCAGCCACCACCTCCGCATCCGCCCAGAAGCCGTTGCTAAACACGACCAGCACGCTCTCCGCTTCTTCCACCACGTGATTGTTGGTGACAATGTGCCCTTGGTCATCATAGATAAAGCCAGAGCCTTGGGCTTGTTCTAATGGCCCCTCTTCAGGCAGGCCAAACCCTGGGATCGACATCCCCGTGGCGCGCGTTGTCACCTGAATGTTGACCACCGAAGGGGCGACCTGGGCATACAGCTCGGCCAGCGCCTCCTGGTCGTCGACCAGCGAAGAGGTGGACTGCGTCTCCACAGCCAGGTCGCCCAGGCGAGCAGGCGCAGCCGCCGGAGGCAACGCGGTCACGGCCGTGTTGTTCCAAAGCACAGGGCCATAGATCGCCCCCAGAATCAACGCCGCGGCCAAGGCTGCGCTCCACAGGGCGCGACCGGCCCACTCGCGCGCGTTGCGCCCCCGGCGCTCGTCCACCGGAACCAGCCGATACTGAGGTTGGGTCATCGTCAATCTCCTACTCCTAGGTGTGGTGATATGCTGTGTAGCAAACTGCTTCACGCGCGCTGTGCCAAATAAACCAGGTAATCACGGCCGTCGCAGGGGGCCATCCCCCTCAGACGCCGGTTGCAGCCATCCTCAGGGCGCAAGATGAGATACATCTTAAGCGCGTCTTAGGAGCCGTTAAGCAATCCGCCCCAAACACCAACCCGCGCGGCGGCTCTGGCGCTATGAACCGGGCGTCGCGGTCGCCTCCGGCGTTGGCCCTGTGGCGGGCGGCTGCGGCGTGGGCAAGACCGCGCCGGTTGCCTGCGCCAAGGCCTCCAGCGTGGCCTGCAGCGCGGCGATCGCCGCGCCATACCCGGCCCAATCACCCGCCCGCGCCGCGGCCTGGGCTGCGGCAAACTGCGCGTTTGCCTGCTGCACCAGCATCTCCAGCGGCAGCTCGCCCGCCTCGTCTGTCGAACTGGCCCCCGCGCTCGCCTGTTCGCCTGTCAGGATCGGCACGGCGGCCTGCCCGCCAAAGGTCGCCAGGTCGGCCAGCTCGGCATCGTCCAACACCGTGCGGCCAAACAGTTCGACCAGCGCCAGCCCCAGATTCTCGGCCATCTCCACCCGGTCGCCCGTGGCGACGATCACCCGCTGCAGCTCCGGAATCCTGCCGCTGGCCGACTGAAGATACATCGGCTCCACATAGAGCAGGCTCCCCGCCAGCGGGATCACCAGCAGATTGCCGCGGATCACGCTGGAACCTTGCTGGTTCCACAGGCTCAACTGTGCGCTGATGACCGGGTCCTGGTCGATGCGCGCCTCGATCTGTTTGGGGCCAAAGAAGAGCGAATCCTTGCCGAACTCATAGACCAGCTTGCTGCCATAGACCTCCGGGTCGCTGCGCGCCGCCAGCCAGGCGATCATATTTTCCCGGTTGGCCGGTGTAAAGGGCAGGATCTGCACATACTCCAGCACATCGGAACCGGGAAGCTGCATCATCACATAATACGGCTCCATGGCGACAGTCTCATTGCCGAAGATCTCCTGCGGCCAGGCCCACAGGTCTTCCCGGTTATAGAACTCGTTGACGTCCGTCATGTGATAGGTGCGGTAGACCTCCGCCTGCGCTGCAAAGATGTCGGTCGGGTAGCGGATATTGTCGCGAATGTCGGCGGGCATCGCATCGCCCGGGGAAAAGAGCGTCGGAAAGATGCGCGCATAGGCCGCGGCGATCGGCTCGTCTGGGTCCATCAGATAGAAGCGCATGCTGCCGTCATAGGCGCTGATCACCACCTTCACCGGGTTGCGGATGTAGTTGATCGTGCCCAACGGCTCGCTGTAGGGGAAACGGCTGCTCACCGTATAGGCGTCAACCGTCCAGTAGAGCGCGCCGTCATCTCCGATCACGATGTACGGGTCCCCGTCATAGCGCAGGAAAGGCGCCACCTCGCGCACCCGCTCGACGATATTGCGTCGCCACAGCAGTTGGCTGTCGGGGTGAATGTCCTGGTTGAGCAGCAGGTTAATGTCGGCAAAGTGGATCGCAAAGAGCAGCCGCATCCCCCAGTGCATATCAATGCCGGTGTCCGCCGCAAAATGGGTCGTGACATTCACGTCGCCGCGCGGATAGTCAAACTCAGGCTGGTTCGTGCGCGCGATAACATAGCCGTCGGCCAGCTCCCCAAAATAGATCTGCGGCTTGGTCACCGTGATCGCACCTTGCGGCGGCAGGTCCTTCAAATAAAAGTCCGGCAGCCCATCGCGCGTCACCTGGGCCACAGGCGAGGCCGCCACGCCAAAGCCATGCGTATAGACCAGCCGGCGGTTGACCCAGGTCTGCGCCTCGGCGCTGAGGCGGTCGGCCACCAGTTCACGCGCCGCCAGCATCACCTGGCGGCGCGTGCCGTCGATCACATAGCGGTCGACATCAATGTCGTTGAACTCATAATATTGGCGCAGCGCCTGCACCTGATTATAGGTTTGCAGCAAGGGCCGGTAGTCCCACAGCCGCACATTGGCGATCGTCGCGCTTTCCTGCTGCACATCGGCCGCGCTCAACCCATCCGTGATCTCATAGGTGCGCACCTCAATCTCGTCCAGGTCGAATCCGTGGCGCGTAAAGGTGATGTTGTTCTGGATATAGGGCCGCTCCAGCGTCAGCTCGTTCGGGCTGACCTGGAAACGCTGCACCAACCCCGGAAAGACATTGCCCGCCAAAAACGCCACTGCCACCCAGATCACCAACACCGCCACCATGGCGCGCCAGGCCCGCCGCGCGATCGCCGTCACGACCAACAGCACCCCTGTCGCCAGCGTGACGATGCTCAGGATGTTATAGGCCGGCAACTGCGCACGCGCCGCGGCATACCCCGCGCCAAAAACGACCCCGCGCCGGCTATAGACCAGTTGATAGGCGTCCAGCCGGTACTGCCACGCCACCACCACTAGGATCAACGCGCCCAAGACGGCGAGATGCAGCAGCACAGGCCTGCGCGTGCGCCAGCCGCGCCAGGCGATCCCGCTGACCAGCGCCGTGGCTATCAGCGTCACGACCAGCAGAAAGAGCAGCCAATTCTTGAGGATCTGCCAGACCGGCAGCGTAAACAAAAAGAAGCTGACATCGCGGCCAAACAGTGGATCCGCCAAGCCATAGTCATGTTGGTTCAGATAAACCAACACACTCTCCCAAGTCGCCCCGGTGGTCAGCCCCACAAACACGGCGATGACCGCCGCCGCGATCAACACCAGCGGCACGACCTGAATCCCCAGCGCCTCCGCCGTGATCTGCAGCGGCGTTCGCTCCAGCCCAAACGGCTCCAAGCGGCGCACCAGCCAGACATTGGACGCGACAAACAGCCAGAACAGCCCGGCCCCCAACGCAAACAACGCCAGCCGCGCCCACAGCCGCGTTGTAAAGACCTGCTCCAGCCCCAGGCTTTGATACCAAACAAAGTCGGTGTAGAAGCTGATGATCTGGTTGAAGAAGAGCAGCAACAGCAGCGGAATGAGCCACCAGAGATGGCGGCGCGGCGCGCCCGGCTGCGGTCGAGGCCGCGGCGGTTCGTCGGGCGGGACCCAATCACCCTCGCTTTGCAGCTTATCCTCCAGCGAGCGAATCAGTTCAGCAAACGGATCATTGTCTCTCATCACGGCATCCTTGTTGTGATAGTTCGCCCTTCCATTGTACCAGAAGTGGGCTGGGGCCGTATGAAATGGCCCCCATTGCCGCCGGCCATGATCCGCGCACTGTGCTATAATCCTCCCATGAGCGCACACCCTTGGCCCGACCCGCTGCAGCCGCCCGACCCTGGCGACATCCGCGAACTGCTCACTCGCTTCTGGACCTGTCTGGCAGAACTGGCCGACTTGCTGCCACACGACGAAATCCTGCTGGCCGCCGAACAAGTGGCCGCGGCGCGCGCCGTCGTCGTCCAGATGATGCTGGCGCTCAACGGCATCCAGCGCCCGCCCGCCACGCGCCGGCTCAACAGCTATCTCAGCGCGTCCCAGCGCGCCGCGCTGGAGAAGACCTTGATCGCCCCTGCCGCCGGCGCCGATGCCTGGCTCGGCCAAGCCGTGGCGCTGGTCGTCATCTACCGCTGGTATGCGCCCCAACTCGTCGCCCGCTATGCGTTGGACTACCCGGCGCAGGTCGAACAGCAGACCTGGGATGCGCTGGCCCAAGCTCTCCCCGGCTGGCCGCAGGCCATCACCACCGGGTAACGCCGTGCAGCCCCTCACCCTGGTCTACATTGCGCCCTTTGGCCTGGAGAAAAAGACCACCATCTGGGCGCGCACCCTGCCCCTGGCCGCAGCATTGGTGCGCCGCGGCCACCGCGCCACCATCCTCGTCCCGCCTTGGGATTCCCCCACCTCTGCCGGACAGCAGAGCGTGCAAGAGGGGGTCCGCATCGAGCAGATGCCGCTGGGCGGCGGCATCCCGGCCGTGGTGGCGCGCCTGCTACGGCGCAGCGCAGCCTTGCGCCCGGACATCGTGCATATCGTCAAACCGCGCGCCCATGCCGGGCTGGTGCAGTGGTGGCTGTGGCAGACACGCCGCCGCAGCCCCACCGCGCCCAAGCTGCTGCTGGATGTCGACGACTGGGAGCAGGCCTGGGCGTCGATCAACGCCTACGCGCCGCCGGTGGCGCGCTTCCTCGCCTGGCAAGAGGAATGGGGCATCCGCCATGCCGACGGCATCACGGCAGCCAGCCGCTGGCTGATGGCGCGTGTCCAGGCCGCGGCCCCGTCTATCCCGCGCCTCTATCTGCCCAATGGCGTCTTCCCGCCCGCCGCGCCCCCAGAGCACTCGGCCCCCGGCCCGCGCCTGCTCTACTTCAGCCGCTTCGTCGAAGTGCCGCCGGCGTGGCTGGCGCGCTGTTGGGCCGCACTGCGCCAAGCCGTGCCCGATGCCCAGTTGATGGTCGCGGGCCAGGCGCTTACCCCCCGCCTGGAAGAGGCGATGCGCACCGCGCTTGACCCCATCGGCAACGTCGCTTGGCTGGGTTATATCCCCCCCGCACAGGTGGGCGATCTCTATGCGTCCAGCACCTGCGCCATCTTCCCCGCCGCGCCTGTGCCGCTGCACCAGGCCAAATGCAGCGTGCGGCTGGCGACTGCGCTCATGCACGGCGTGCCGGTCGTCGCCAGTGCGGTGGGGGAGCAGGCGGCCTATGGCGCAGAGGGGGCGGCCCGGCTGGTGGCCGAGAATGCCTCGCCGGAGATGTTTGCGGCGGCAGTGGTCGAGGTGCTGACTTCGCCTCGCGACCGCGCCGCCCTGGCCGAAGCCGCACGCACCCGTCTGTCGGCGCGCTACAACTGGCCGCGCCTCGCCGCCGAGCTAGAGGCATTCTACTTCGAGACCATCGGAGATTCACCGCAAAGATTCAGCGCAAAGTCGCGAAGCACGCAAAGGCCAGAGGGAGAAGCGAAGAAAACATAAAGGACTATAGCAGCGGTACTATTGTTTGATCTCGCAAATAGATGCGTAGGGGCCGCCCCCCGTGGCGGCCCGTGTGCCATGCCGCCCGCTGTGGCCGCCCGTGGGTAGGGTGCGGCCCGCTGTGGCGGCCATCTGCGGACAGGCACGGGGGCCTGTCCCTACCAGAGATGAGACGCAGCACCACGAGCCTTAAGCTCTTCCTCACTTCTTCTTTACGCCCTCTGCGACTTTGCGGTGAAAGCTCTGCTCTCTCCTCCTCCTCACCCAGGCAGCGGCAGCTTCGGGTACTTGCGCCCGTCCTCCGGTTTGGCCGCGGCGCGGCGGGCCGCTTCGGCGGCGATCTCCTCTTGCATGCGCTGCCGGGCGCGGAAACGCTGGCGCTCCTTCGACTGCCAGCGCGACAAATCCATCCCCGCAGTCAGGCCGCGCGCAAAGACCAAAAATCCCGTATGGCCGACCATCGTATCGTCGGGGCGCAGCCGGTCGGGCACCGGTTTATAGGCGCGCAGCAGCAGCTCCTCCACCGCCACATCGGTAAAGCCGTGGTTGTCCAACGCGGCCAATAGCTCGCTCACCTGGTTGGTGGTGGGCAGCAGCCCCGCAAAAAAGCCGCCCGGCTTGAGCGCCGCGTTCACATGCGCCAGATATTTCCACGGGTGGCGCACATCCAAAACCAGCGCATCCACCCCTGCCTGGCGAAACCCCTCGTCAATACTGCCTTCATACATCTCGACATAGGGCAGCAGCCCCACGCGCTCCAAGTTGCGCCGCGCCAGGTGATAGGTATCCGAACGCGCCTCATAGGTATAGACCCGACCCGCAGGCGCGACCGCCCAGGCCAGCGCCATCGTCAGCCCCCCGCTGCCGGTTCCCGCTTCGATCACCGTCGAACCGGCGCGCAAGTTCAGCCGATGCACCAGATAGGCTGCATCCTTGGGATAGATGATCTGCGTGCCTCGCTTCAGGTGGGTCATCAGATCGGGCAGCGCCGGCTCCAGCAGCAGCGCCGGCTGATCCATGCTGCTGGTCACCGTTCCCCCCCAGGCCGCGCCGATGATGTCGTTGTGCGCATAGATGCCCAAATGGGTGTGCAGCTCCTGCCCAGGCCGCAGCGTGATCAGATAGCGCTTCAGGTCCACCGTCAGCAGCAAGACCAGGTCTCGCTCCTGTGTGTGGGTCGTCGCGCCGCGGAACCAAGGCGATTCCGGCCCGGCAGGTGAAGCAGACGGCGAAGAGGCAGAGATTGCAGAGGTCATGGCGGCGTTTCGCTCCAAAGTCAAGAGAATTTGTCTGGCGGCATTATACCGTAAACGCTCGCCCCTCCCAACCCCAGCCGATGCTGTAGACTGCCGAAAAATGGGCCGCTTCCCCAGGGATACGCACGAGGCGACGACCCTTGCCACGCAGTTGACACGGATTTGCGCCCTGTGTACAATGCAAGCGGCTGAGTCTACTTCACGTTGACTTCCACAATCCATATGCATCCGGGCGTATCGTTTCCGGCGACCCGCCGCGCGCCGCGGTGCCTATCTGTGAAAGCCAACTGAAGCCGGTCGCATTTGGCGCAAGCGCCGTTCTTCTGCAGGCGCGCTCGCCCTTTGCGCTTCATCGCAGCGTGGAACAAACGATCGGACCTACCTTATTGGGCCGTCCACTTCATTGGCCCCCTACCCTTATCCATTTCGCTCATCTCAGGAGGATTCATCTATGCAGAAGCCGCGACTATCGCTATGGCTTACCGGCCTCGCGGTCGCCGTGTTGGTCCTGTCCGGGTGCGCCCCGCGTGCCTTCAGCGGACAGACCGCGGCCCAACAGGGCGATCAACCACTGGTGGTCGATCTGCCGGCGCTGGTGATCGACATTGACGCCGAGGGCAAGCCGAGCGTCGGCAACGTGCCCTTGGCCCAATTGGGGCAGACCTTTGCGCCGGGCATGCTCGACTCGCTGGTCGTGCCCGCCGAGACGGTCGCCTTTCTCACCGACAGCAACATTCAGCATATCCAGATCGACAACACCCCCACCGGCCTGCTGCTGCTGGTCAACGGCCAGCCCATTCCCTCACTCAAATGGGATGGCGAAATCCTCTCCGGCACAGGCCAGTTGATCACCCAGTTGGGCGCGGGCGTGCCTGTGTTGGAGAAGTTCCTGCCCCTGCTCGCCAACCTGGGCATCGGCGTGATCGTGCGCTTCCCGCTTCAGCAGGGCGCAGAGCCGATCGCAACCTATGTGGAAGGCGGCGAAGCCCTCCAGGCGGCCAAGGCGGCCCAACAGGAATTTCTCGCCTCGGTCGGCGACACGCCGCCCACAATCAAGCTGCCCATCTACTATGACGCCGACGGCGGCTGGCGTGTGGGCGACCTGACCGACGCCGAGTGGACCAACCTCACCGGCATCCCCTTCCAGGCAGCGCGGCTCCAACCCGAAATGATCGCCAATCTGACCAAAGCAGGGATCAGCGAACTGTCTGTCTCCACCGACGCCGCGGGCATCCATCTGAGCATCAACGGCCGTGCCCTCCCCTATATCGGCTGGGCCGACGGCGAGATCAACCACCTGCTCACCTTGGGCGATCAGTTGGGCCTGTGGAACAGTCTGGCCGATTCGGGCCTGAACATGGGCGAGGTGACCAGCATGGTCGAAACCCTGCTGCCGATCGTCCAATCCACCGAGACTGACATCAGCGTCTATTTCCCGTCGGGCGTGGCCTCCACCCAATAGTTCACGCTCGCCCTCTCGAACCGGCAAACGGGGTGCGGCCAAGGCCGCACCCCGTTTTTTGCCCCTGGTCTTTGTACGCCGTTGCCGCCCCGCTCGGCGCGCCGACCCACCGGCAGGGCTACCCGATCTGCGCGGCGCGCCCCAGCGCCCGGATCGTCGTGAGCAGCGCCGAAACCTCATGCACCTCTAAGGCGCTGCCTGCCATCACCACCTCAAACTGCGGCGCGCCCTCGCGCTGCACCACGACCCGCTGCAGCCCCGCATAAAAGCGCGCATGGAGGTCTGTAAACGCATGGCGCAGCGCCCCCGCGTTGAGGCCGCGCGTCGCATACTCCGCGCCGCCCAGGCTAAGCCGGTGGATTTCCCACAGCGTGCGGCCCGGCCCGCGGCCCAAAGCCCGCGCCGGAAGCTGTCCCCGCTCCCATACCAATTCCGCCTCCGGCGTGCGCTGTAAGATCGCCCAGATATGCAGCCGGCTCGACGGCGCGCCCGCCAGACGGCGCAGACAATCGACTGGATCAAAAATGGACATGGCGCGGAAACTGACGCTAAACTCTCGGAAAGGGTCCGGCGCAGGCGTCACCGCCGCCACAAAGCCCCACGCGCCTGGGCCGCGGCGAAACTCGATCGTGCCGCGGCTGCCGGCGCGCAGCGCGGCGAGGATGGCCTGGCCGCGGCGGCGTTTGCGCAGCCATCCCACCAGCCAGCTCGCCAAGACAAGCAGCAGCCAGGCCGCCATCAGCGCCCACAGCTCAAGGCCGGTCGCCTCCCACCGGAGCAACCAGGCATGAAACCAGTCGAGAAGCCAGTTCAGAAAACGGTCGAATGGCATATGGAACTCAAAAACAACGTGACACGCTTGCTCGACGGCAAGCGCATCGCCTACCGGCTGCACACCTATGCCTATGACGAAGGCATTCACTCCGCCGTCGAAGTCGCCGCCGCCATTGGCCTGCCGCCCGAACGCGTCTTCAAAACCTTGGTGGCCCTGCCCGAAGAACCCAACCGCAAGCCACTGTTGGTGGTCATCCCAGGCCCCGAGACGCTGGACCTCAAGACACTGGCCAAGGTTATCGGACTCAAAAAGGTCAAGATGGCGGCCCACGCCCAGGCCGAATCGCTCACCGGCCTACAGACCGGCGGCATCAGCCCGCTGGCATTGGTCAACAAGGGGTTTCAAATTCTGCTGGATGACCGGGCGCTGGCCTTCGACACCATCGCCGTCAGCGCGGGGCAGCGCGGGGCCAACGTGGAGCTAGGCGTGCAGGACCTCGTCAAGTTGACCAACGCGCGGTTGGTCAAACTGGCGGGGTAACAGCCCCCCTTGCACGCCGAATCGCACGCCGCGCGGTGTGGCTCAGCGCGTCTCGGTCACCTTGCGTAGTCCGCGCGGGTGGTCCGGGTCATAGTCGCGCGCCCGCGCCAAATGCATCGCAAAGATCTGCCCCGGCACAATCGCCGTGATCGGCGACAGCCATTCTGGCACGGACGCCAGCAGTGGGATCTGCACACGGCCGCGCTGCAGCGTCGCCGCATCGTCACTGATCACGATCGGCTCGGCCTCGCGCTGCACCAACACGTCGATAAACGCCTGCATTTCGGGGAGCATGATCCCGCTGGGGGCCAACACGATCACCGGAAACCCGTCTTCGATCAGCGCCAGCGGCCCGTGCAGAAAGTCCGCGCTGCTGTACGGTTCGGCGATCGTATAGGTCAACTCCTTCAGCTTCAGCGCCAATTCAAAGGCGCTGGCATAGTTATACCCGCGCCCGATGACCACACACGCCTGCATATAGCGGTAGCGCTGCGCCAGCGCCGCCACGGCCGGCTCAACCTCCAGCACGCGCCCCACCGCATCAGGGATTTCGGCCAAGGCGTTGAGCCGCTGCGGGTCGTCGCTCAAGTTCGCGCCCAGCAGCGCCAGCGCCATCAATTCGGCGGTATAGGTCTTGGTAGCCGCGATCGAGCGTTCCTCCCCGGCATGCAGCGGGATCACAAAATCGGCGCGATTAGCCAGGTCCGACTCTTCAAAATTAGTAATGGCCGCGGTCAGCGCGCCTTGGCGCTGCGCATCTGCCAGGACCGAGACAATATCCGGGCTTTTGCCGCTCTGGCTGATCCCCAAGACCAGGGCGTTGCGCAGGCGGGGGGGCTGTTGATAGACCGTGTAGAGGCTCGGCGCAGCCAGCGCCACCGGCAGCCCATTGAGCGCACCAAACAGGTAATTGGCATAGCGGCCCGCGTTATCGCTGGTGCCGCGCGCCGCGATCAGCACATAGTCAACATCACGCTGGCGGATCGTCTGCACCAAGCGGCGGATGTTGGGCTGCTCCAGGTCCAAGAGACGGCGCAGCACAGTGGGCTGCTCATGGATCTCACGGTAGAGATGGGAAGCAGTGGGCATCAGCAGTCTCCCTTTCCTGTGCCTGCTCCCTGGCTCCGTTGCCGGCACGCCAGGCAGCACCCGATGCAGCAATCATCCTATACAGCAATATAGCGCGGTTCGGTCCAGCCAACATCATTATAAACTGCACGGCAACAATACCAGAATCCCCTGGTTGTTGAATCGAGACACACCTGGCCGCGCCCACACCGCGGCCAGGCCCGACATCGACGTGAACCGGCCCCATCTTGTTTGACAAAGGAACAATCTATGCTGACCGTGACGGACACCAGCCCGTCGGGCTTGCAGTTCGAGCTTTCCGACGACCAGCAAATGCTCCAGAACCTCGCGCGCGACTTTGCCCGCAAAGAGATCATCCCGCGCGCCGAGCAGTATGACCAGAATGGGGAGTGGCCTTGGGACGTGTTCCACAAGGCACACGCCATCGGCCTGGTGAACCTGAACATCCCCGAAGAGTACGGCGGCCCTGGGGCGAATGTGTTGGAAGAGTGCATTGTCGGCGAAGAACTGGCCTATGGCTGTTCCGGCATTCAGACCGCGCTCATGCTCAACCAGTTGGCCGTCCTGCCGATGCTCATCGCCGCCGACGACAAGCTCAAAGCGCGCTATCTGCCCATGCTCACCGAAAAGGGCAAGGTGATCTCCTACTGCATGACCGAACCGGACGCCGGCTCAGATGTCGCCGCCATCAAGACGACCGCGCTGAAACAGGGCGGCAAGTATATCCTCAACGGCGCCAAAACCTGGATCACCGACGGGCCGGTCGCCAGCTATTTCACCGTCTTCGCCAAGACCAGCCCCGGCGACGGCCACAAAGGGATGAGCTGCTTTGTCGTCGAGCGTGACTTTCCTGGCGTCAGCACCAGCAAGCCGCTGGAGAAGATGGGCCAGCACGCCGCCCAGACCAGCATGGTCTATTTTGAGAACGTGGAAGTGCCGGAGGAGAACCGCATCGGCCAGGAGGGCGAAGGCTTTATGATCGCCATGAAGGTCTTCGACAAGAGCCGTCCCCCCGTGGCCGCCGCCGCCACCGGTGTGGCCCGCCGCGCGCTCGACGAAGCGGTGCGTTATGCCGGCGAGCGCCAGGCGTTCGGCCAGCCGATCTCCCAGTTCCAGGGCGTGGGCTTTATGCTGGCCGATATGAAGATCCGCGTCGAAGCCGCCCGCCATCTCACCCGGCACGCCGCCTGGCTGGTCGACCACGGCCAGCGCAACACCACCGAGGCCGCCATCGCCAAGGCCTATGCTGCCGACGCTGCCATGCTCAACGCCACCGACGCCGTCCAGGTCTTTGGCGGCAACGGCTACAGCCGCGAGTATCCCGTCGAAAAGCTAATGCGCGACGCCAAGATTTACCAAATCTACGAGGGCACGACGCAGATCCAAAAGCAGATCATCCTGCGCGAACTCTACCGCCACAAATAGACGTCGTCACAGGCGACCGGCGCTTTCTGAAGCGCCGGTCGCCTTTTCCATCTGTAGGTGCGGTTTTCCAACTGCACGCCTTTTGGCGCGCAACGTGACAAATGCCCCTTGCGATGGAGACACTAGGTTGCTAGGCTGGTAGCCAATCATTACAACTTCGCCGCAGTTTCACTAATAGACCAGTGTATTATGATCCCTCGCATTGTTTGCCACTCGCTTCTATTGAGCCTGGCGCTATTTTCGCTGGGCATTCTTGCGTTCTCATCCGTCGTCTATTCCGCCGATCCAAGCATGGCTGTGTCCATCGATCAGCCGGATCAATCTGTCGAGGGCGAAGAGCCTTTTCAAGTGTACCTTCCGGGCGTGATGCACCAGACTTGGTCTGCGCCAACAATACCGTCCGATCCTGCACCGTCCCTCGACGCCACCGATCAACCTGCTACCCTCATGCTCAGTTGGCAAGGTGGCGACCTGGACAATGACGCCGTGACCTACGCCATCGCCTTTGGCACGAGCAATCCGCCGCCTCTAGCAGCCACAGAGCAAACGGCAACGACCTACTTTCCCGGCATCTTGAATACAGAAACTACTTACTATTGGCAGATTACTGCCAGCGATAAGGATGGGCTAAACACGGTTGGGCCGGTCTGGCATTTCACGACCGGGACCAAGTCCGCCAAATTCTCATGCAGCAGTGTGTCCCAAATCCCCAAGGTGGAGTGCGAAGCACTCGTGGCGTTGTATGTCAGCACAAACGGCCCGGACTGGACGTACAACAGGCGATGGTTAAGGTCGTCTCGTCCGTGCGATTGGTATGGCGTAGAATGCGGCCCTGGTGGCGTGCAGGGGCTTTATCTTGACGCCAACGACCTCACCGGCAGTATCCCATCCCAACTTGGCAACCTTGCCAGCCTGATGTACCTCGACCTTGGGTGGAACCAACTGACTGGTAGCATCCCGCCCCAACTCGGCAATCTCGCGAACCTCCGGTTGCTCAACCTTGCGTGGAACCTATTGGCTGGCTCCATCCCGCCCCAACTCGGCAACCTTGCCAGCTTGGAGATTCTACATCTTGACGCCAACGGCCTGACCGGCAGCATTCCACCGGAGCTAGGCAGCTTTGCTTACCTGTGGAGCCTCCAACTTGCGGGCAACCTACTGAGTGGCAGCATCCCGCCGGAACTGGGCAACCTTCCCCTCCTAAGTACCCTCGACCTAAGCTACAACCGCCTGAGCGGCAGTATCCCGCCGGAACTGTTCAACACTGACCCATTGTACCTCCACCTGAATAACAACCAACTAACTGGCGCTATCCCACTCGAACTAGGCAACCTTAGCTCCTTGAATTACCTCTACCTTAACGACAACCAACTGAACGGTCCGTTGCCGTTTAACTTTACGTCACTGTGGTTGGACGCCTTCTATTTTGGTAACACCCAAGTGTGCGTGCCAAACACTGCTGCGTTCCAGAACTGGTTGGCCTCAATAAAAAATTTACAGAGTTCAGGTTTGACCTGCCCATAGGCGCATCGAGCAATTCCGCAGCCAGTGGAACAAAAAAGTGACCGGCGCTTTCTGAAGCGCCGGTCACCTATACAACGTGCGATTGAGCAACCGCACCTGCGATTCTCGTGCCCTTTGCTTTTCTTCCTCTGGCCTTTGCGTGCTTTGCGCCCTCTGCGCTTACTCTCTTACGCGGGGCGTGGGCCGGGCTTTGACGCCTTCAAATAGAACATGCGCTGTTCAAAGACCAGCGTACTGCCCTGTCGCCGCGCGTTGATCCCTGCCGCATCCGTCTCCAGCCCGGCCTCGATCATCTCACGCACCACCACCGCATCGGCGCGGTCGGTGTGATAGGCCGCCAGCCACTCATCCAATTCGCGATCAAAGCTGACCGTCTCCTTGGCCTCAATCGTCAGCCCCGCATCGGTGATCAGCTTGTTATATTGATCCACGCTGCGCGCCGCCACATGCGACGGGTTGCGCCGCTCCTCGATGGCGTTCTGCGTGGCGCGTTTGACCGGATTGTCCACGCTGAGCAGTTCGGCCAGCACCAGCACGCCGCCCGGTTTCAACACCCGCACCATCTCCCGCACCACTCGTTCGGGACGGCGCATATGGTTGAGCAACAGCCGGCAAAAGACCGCATCAAAGCTCTCGTCGCGGAACGGCAGCGCATGGGCCGGGGCCAGCCGGAAACTGACGCGCGCGCCCGCTTCGCCGCCGCGGCTCAGCCGCAGATACTCGGCTTGTTCCAACATCTCGGGGCTGACGTCGATCCCCACCACCGACTGCGCGCCGTCCTCCGCCAACATCAGCGGCAGCAAGCCGATCCCCGTCCCGATATCGAGCACGCGCAGCCCCGCCGGCAGTTTGGCAAAGTTGAGCAGATGGCGGATACGCTGCCGGTCATCCTCGCGTTTACGCTCCAGATCGCCCGCCGCCACCCGGTTATAGACGGCGATGATCTCCGACAGGTCTTCCACTTCCTCCAGCGCCTGCGCCTGCTCGTCGCGCGTCGTGCGTGGGGTCACCACCGGCACAGGCAGGTGCGGTGTGCAGTTGACAAAGCTCACCCGCCAGTGCCCGTCACGGTAGGCCAGTTCGGAGATCCCTGTAGGGTCGATCTGCAGGTCTAGACGGCTGCCCCCCGCCAAATAGCGCAGGATGGCGCCGATATTCCCGGCGCAGGTGACCAAAGCCAACGTCGCGCCCCACTGTTCCTGCACCAGCCGGTCGAACGTGGCGATCAGCTCCTGCTCGTTGGCCGACGTCTCGCTCTCTATATAGGCTACGCTGTGACGCAAGCGCCGCGCCTCCTCACGCGCCTCCTCGCTCGACGGCCAGCGCACCGGCCCGCAAATGGGCAGATCACGCTGTACCGAGACGGGCAGCCCCAGCGCCTGCCCAAGCCGCTGGGCCGTCAAACGGCACTGCAACAGATTGTCGCTGATCAGCACGTCGATCAACTCGTGCGTGCGCAGCCATGTCGCCAGAATATCCGCCTGCTCCCAACCGTGCGCGGTCAGCCCGCTGTTCTCGTTGCCCAGGTGATCATAGCGATCGTGCATGTCTTCCGCATGGCAGATCAACAGAACCCGCATGTCCGGGGCAGCCGGAATGCTGGGGCGCAGTTGGAGTCGTCGGGAAGAACCAAGAGGAACGGTTGCGTTTGTCACAGCCACAGGTGTCGCAGGCACAGGCGTCAAAACAGAGTGGGCTGCCGGCACGCCGGCCTGCACCCCCAGATAGACCGGATCATACCAAAAGCTCCAGCGGCCCACAAATCGCTTTCCAGACCAGACAGCAAGAAGGGCAGGGGATTGTGTAGCCCACACTTTCGTTGACAGCCCCCTGCTTTTTCAGTACAATTCCCAGACACAATTAAATAACGCTAAATCGTGCGCGTGTGGGCTGCCGACCGCGACGCGTCTCGGCGATTTCGCTGGCCGCGCCTTTGACAGCCTTTGCGTAGACCGTCGTGCTCAGGTCCCCAGGTCCAACCGAAACGAACTGCGCCCCGGTCTCCCTAGATATACCAACCGAATTGCCTTGCCCAGTCTTGTACTGCCTAGCCTTGTATCGTCTGGCCTTGCCCACGGCGCGCCCCAGGCCCCCGTCTGGGCAGGGCGACCCTTCCGTGTTGTGTCAAACCCGTGCCCTGTGAATACGTTGTCGTAGGAGGACGTATGACGAAGTTCCGTACCGATCAGATCCGGAACCTGGCCCTTTTGGGCCACAGCGGATCTGGGAAGACCTCTTTAGCCGAAGCCTTGCTCTACAAAACCAAAGCCATCTCACGGCTTGGCCGTGTCGAAGACGGTTCCACCGTTGCCGACTGGGACCCCGAAGAGCAGCGCCGCGGCATCTCCATCAACTTGGCCGTTGTACCCGTCGAATATGACAGCCACAAGCTGAATTTCATAGATACGCCCGGCTATCTGGATTTCGTCGGCGAAGTCGTCAGCGCATTGCATGTTGCCGAGGCCGGCCTGGTCCTCGTCGATGCCGTGGCAGGCTGTGAGGTCGGAACGGAACTGGTCTGGGACCGGCTGGAAGAGCTGGGCAAACCGCGCATCTTCTTTGTCAACAAGATGGACCGCGAAAACGCCAACTTCCAGCGCGCCGTGGAAAGCCTGCGCAGCACCCTCGTCGGGGCCAAGGTCGTCCCGCTGCAACTGCCCATCGGCGAAGCCGACAGCTTCAAGGGCGTGATCAGCTTGGTCACGATGGAGGCCTATCTCGGCCCCGACGGCACGCCCGCCCCCATCCCCGAAAACATGCGTGACGAGGTCGAAGCCGCCCATCAAGTGATGGTCGAGGCTGCCGCCGAGGCCGACGACGATCTGATCATGAAATATCTCGACGGCGAAGAACTGACGCCCGAGGAAGTCCGCCACGGGCTGCACATCGGCGTCAAGAACTGCGCCATCGCGCCCGTCTACTGTGGCTCGGCGATCCGCGATATGGGGTTAGAGCGGCTGCTGCCCGCGCTGCTGCGCTATGTCCCTGCCCCCAATGAACATTCGATCACCGCCACGCGCGGCGAAGCTCAGGTCGAACTGACCAACGACCCCAACGGCCCAGTTGCGCTCAGCGTCTTCCGCACCATCATCGACCGCTACGTGGGCCGCATGAACTATGTCCGCAGCTTCTCCGGCGTGCTGCACAAAGATGACCGGCTGATGAATGTGCGCAGCGGCAAAGAGGAGCGCATCGCCAACCTCTTTACGGCACGCGGCAAAGACCTACAGCCGCTGGATGAACTGACCGCCGGCGACATCGGCGTCATCACCAAGCTCGACGACGTGCTGACCGGCGACACCTTGGCCAGCGCCAACGATCTGCTGACGATTGCCCCGCCCCACTACCCGCAGCCGCTCTATGGCGTGGCCGTCACCCCGGCCACCAAGGCCGACAGCGCCAAAATGGGCCAAGCCCTTGCCGCTCTCACCGAAGAAGACCCCACCCTGCGCGTCGAATCGGTGGCGGCCACCAAACAGAACGTGCTGCAGGGCATGGGCGAAACCCACGTCGACGTCGCCGTGCGCCGGCTGGAGCAAAAATTCGGCGTCAAGGTAGACACATCTGTCCCCAAAGTCTCCTACCATGAGACCGTCAGCCGCACTGCCAGCGCCCAATATCGCCACAAGAAACAGACCGGCGGCGCAGGCCAGTTTGCCGAAGTCCATATGCGCGTCGAACCGCTGGCCTCCGGCGCCGGCTTTGAATATGTCAGCGAGGTCTTTGGCGGCGCCATCAGCGGCGTCTTTCTGCCCTCCATCGAAAAAGGCGTGCGCCAAGTCATGGAACAAGGCGTGATCGCCGGCTATCCGGTCGTCGACGTCAAAGCCGTGGTCTATGACGGCAAAGAGCACCCCGTCGACTCCAAGGACATTGCCTTCCAGACCGCGGGCCGCGAAGTCTTCAAACTCGCCATGCAGCAGGCCGACCCCGTCCTGCTGGAGCCGATCTATCGCATCGAGGTCACCGTGCCCGAAGAATATATGGGCGACGTGATGAGCGACTTCAATACCCGCCGCGGCCGCGTCCAGGGCATGGAGCAGAAGGGCAACCGCACGGTCGTCCGCGCCCTTGTCCCCCTGGCCGAGGTCATGCGCTATGGCACTGACCTGCGCTCGATGACCCAGGGCCGCGGGGTCTATACCCTGGAGTTCGACCATTACGAGCCGGTCCCCAAGCACCTGACCGACGCCATCGTCGCCAACCACAAGGTCGAGGAAAGCGAACACGCCTGATCGCCCAGCTACCCTTCCGGAAGCACGGCGCGCCCGGAAGAGCTGCGACCAATACCAGACCAATACCAGAGGCCGGCCCCCCCATGGGAGGCCGGCCTCTCTCTTGGCGCTGGCTGCGCCCGGCCCTGGCCTAGCGGCTGCGCAACTGCAGCTTCTCCTGCTCCAGCGCCTGGACGACCCGCGCAAACTCCGCCGCGATCCGGTCGACCTGCGCCCCCGTGTCGAGGGGACCTCTGCCCTGGCGCAAATACTCCTCCAGCGCGGCGCACAACGCCGACAGCCGCATGGCCCCCACGCTGGCGCTGCTCGATTTCAGGCTGTGCGCCGGACGCAGCATCTCCGCCTCACGGTCACGAGCCTTGGCGCTTTGCAGCGCGCCGACCAAACCCGCCGATTCCTCCAAATAGGTGTCGAGCAGATCGATCAGCACGTCCGGCAATTCCGTTCCCACCATCTCCACTAGCGAGGCAAATTCGCAGGCCGAGATCGCCGGCTCTTGGCTGCCCCCCCCTGCGTTTGGCTCCTCCGTGGTCATCTATTCCCCTCCAGGTGTCGAGAGTTTCCCGCGCAATCACGGGACTGGCGGCCATCCGTCGCCGGATCGGCCAGAGGCTAAAGGCTTACCATTCTCCTTCCAGATAGGAATAGGATTTGGCACGCCCAAGATCACACCGCTATAATGGCCCGGAGGTAGCCGGCGGGACGTCGTCGGCGCTTTCTTTTTGCCCGCTGTTTTTCGGCGGCCCAGACAAGCATTTCCCCGCTCTGCGAGCGGCGGTGAGGCATCAGACACAGCCCTATGCCATCTCTGTGGAATTACCTGCCCGCCTTCCTACACCTGCTCTATACCCTTTGTCTCGGCGGCTTGGCGCTCTATGGCCTGCACGCACTGTGGCTGACCCTACACTATTGGCGGCGCGGCCAGCAGGGACATTGCCACCGGACACGTTGCCCACAGTCACCATCCAACTCCCCATCTATAACGAACGCCATGTGGTCGAACGCCTGATCGCCGCCTGTGCCCAATTGGACTATCCGCGGCACAAGCTGCAGATCCAAGTTCTCGACGATTCCGACGACAGCACCACGGCCCTGGTACAGCGGATCGTCCATCACTGGCAGCAGCGCGGGCTAGAGATCGAGGTCATCCGGCGGGCGCAGCGCGCCGGCTTCAAAGCCGGGGCCTTGGCCGGCGCCTTACCCACAGCCACAGGGGAGTATATCGCCATCTTTGATGCAGACTTTGTGCCGCCGAGCCTCTTTCTGCAGCACACTTTGCCACATTTCCTCACATCTGGCAATGCCTCTCTGGGATTTGTCCAGGCGCGCTGGGGCCATCTCAACCAGGACTACTCGCTGCTCACCCGCTGCCAAGCCCTGGCGCTCGACGGCCATTTCGTCGTCGAACAGACGGGCCGCATGGCCGCCGGCTACCCCTTCGGCTTCAACGGCTCGGCGGGCATCTGGCGCCGCGCCTGCATCGAAGACCCCTCCGTCGGCGGCTGGCAGGCCGATACCCTCTGCGAAGACCTCGACCTGAGCTACCGCGCCCATCTGGCTGGGTGGCGCGGTCTCTTTCTGGGCGATCTCGAAGTGCCCGGCGAGATCCCCGTGCAACTGTTGGCCTTCAAACGCCAGCAGTTCCGCTGGGCCAAAGGCAGCGTCCAGACGCTGCGCAAGCTGGCCGGGCGTGTCGTCCACCAC
>QEUY01000739.1 GCA_003577365.1 Chloroflexota bacterium
GTGCGCAACGAGGCGGTGACCGAGATCGTGGACGGTCTGGCCGCCGACGACACGGTGGCGCTGGTGACGCAGAGCAGCCAGGAAGAGCTGCGCGGCACGCTCTTTGGCGGCAACTAGCTTCTGTTGGCAATCGGGGAGAGTCATCGAGAAAGCAGCTTTCCATGCAAATGGCTGAGTCGCTGCGCATTGCCATTCGTGCGCTGGCGGCCAACAAACTGCGCAGCATCCTGACCATGCTGGGTACGATCATCGGCGTGGCCGCCGTGTTGACGCTGATGTCGGTGGGCCAAGGCGTCGAGCAGTATGTCACCGCGCAGTTTTCCAGCATCGGCACCAACCTGCTCTTTATCGTCCCCGGCCAGCTTTCGGATGGGCCGCCGGCGCAGCGCGTCCCCGGTTCCAGCACCCTCACCCTGAGCGATGCCAACGCCATTGCCGAACCCAACCGCATCCCGGATGTGGCCGCGGTGGCGCCGGAGATCATCGGCCAGGCCCAGGTCTCGCGCGGGCGGCGCAGCCTCAGCCTGCAGGTCAGCGGCACCACGCCGGACTACGCCATCGCCCGCTCTTGGGCGCCGAGCATGGGCAGTTTTATCGGCGCGACCGATGTCCCCGACCGGGCGCGCGTCGCGGCGCTCGGATTTCGCGCCTATCAACGGCTCTTTGAACCGGGCGAGTACCCCATCAACCAGACGATCCAGATCGACGGCGTGATCTTCCGCGTGATCGGCGTGATGGAGGAAAAGGGCGGCAGCGGGTTTGGCAACCTCGACGAGCTGGTCTTTGTGCCGTTTACCACGGCCCAAGACCGGCTCTTCCGGCGCAGAACCACCAGCGGCGACTATCGCGTGAGCGTGATCTATGTCTCGGTGCAGACGGCAGATGCCATGCGCCAAGTCCAGGAAGACATTACGCTGCTGCTGCGCGCGCGCCACAACATCAGCTATCTCAACGAGGATGATTTCAGCGTCATCAACCAGGCCGACCTGATTTCGATCTTTGGCGATATCTTGGGCGCGCTGACGTTGTTCCTGGGCGCGATCGCCGGGATCAGCCTATTGGTGGGCGGCATCGGCATTATGAACATCATGCTGGTCAGCGTCACCGAACGCACGCGCGAGATCGGGCTGCGCAAGGCCGTAGGAGCCAGGCGCCGCGATATCCTCGGCCAGTTCCTGCTCGAGGCGGTGACCCTCTCCTTCACCGGCGGGCTGTTGGGGATCGCCATCGGCGTCGCCGGCGCGCAGGCCATCAGCCGCCTGCAGGAAGGCTTTGCCGCCGTCGTCACCTTGGATGTCGTCCTGATCTCGATCCTGTTCTCGCTGGCCGTGGGCCTGTTCTTTGGCATCTACCCGGCGCACCGTGCCAGCCGTCTCAACCCCATCGACGCCCTGCGCTACGAGTAGCGTTGATGGCCCGCAAGGGCGCGTCTCGTCAACTGTAGGGACAGGCCCCCGTGCCTATCCGTCTGTTGCGGGCCGCCACGGGGGCGGCCCTACGATGGATCTGGTGAGTCAAGTTATGGCGCACTTGACCTTTGGAGGGGATCGGATATGCCAACCGTGCTGCGGATTTGCTTGGTGATTGCCTTTTTGAGCGCGGGGCTGGCGCTGCCCGCTGCGCCCGCGGCCCAGGCCGCCGGCAGCGTCTGTGACCCAGACGGCACGCAGACGAGCGGCGCGGTCTACCGCCTGTGTATGCCTACCGGCCCCTGGAACGGCGACCTGGTGGTCTATGCCCATGGCTATGTCGCCTACAACGAACCGATCGCCATCCCCGAAGACCAACTCAGCATCGACGGCGGCCCTTCCGTCCCTGAGATCGTCAATGGGCTGGGCTATGCCTTCGCCACCACCAGCTATCGCGTCAACGGGCTGGCCGTGCGCCAGGGCAGCGAGGACCTGCTCGACCTGGTGGATGTCTTTCGCGCCACCTACGGCGGGCCGGCGCGCATCTATCTGGTTGGCCCCTCCGAGGGCGGCGTGATCACCGCGCTGCTGCTGGAACAATACCCGCAGGTCTTCGCCGGCGCGCTCTCGGCCTGCGGCCCGGTGGGCAGCTTCCGCGGCCAGATCAACTATTGGGGCGACGCGCGCGTCCTTTTCGACTATTACTTTCCCGGCCTCTTACCCGGTGACGCGACCGAAGTGCCCCAAGAGGTGATCGACAACTGGGACAGTGTCTATGCCCCGCTGCTCGAGGCGCAGTTGCGCGGCCAGCCCGCGCGCCGCCAAGCGTGGATGGAGGTCGCCCACATCCCCGACAATCCCTTGAACCTGGACCAGACCGTCGAAGGCTTGATGGACCTGCTGTGGTACAACGCCTTCGCCACCAACGACGGCATTGTCAAGCTGGGCGGGCAGCCCTTCGACAACAGCCGCCGCTGGTATCGCGGGTCGGACAATGACCTGCTGCTCAACAGCCTCGTGCCGCGCTACAGCGCCGACCCGGCCGCTGTGGCCGAGATGGAGAGCTATTATCAGACCAGCGGGCTGCTGCAGAAGCCGATTGTCATGCTCCACAGCGCCGACCCGCTCATCCCCTTCTGGCATGAACCGCTCTATACGTTGGCCGTCAACCGGCAGGGCAGCGCCGATCTGCACACCAGCCTGCCCGCCCTGCG
>QEUY01000740.1 GCA_003577365.1 Chloroflexota bacterium
CGCACCAGCGCGCCCATCGCCTGGAAGGGGTTGCCGCGGAAGAACATCCCCGCAAACTCGCCCACGCCAAAGATGTTGTCGGCGCGCATGCCCAGCAAGAGCAGCAGCGTGGCGGCGGTGAGCACAAAGCCCAACACAAAGAGCGGCGTATAGGCGTCGATGGTTAGACCCAACACACGGCCTTGCAGACCGGCTGAATAGTCCAACACCAGGCCGCCGGCCAACTGGCTCAGGCCGCCGACTGTGCCCAGCCAGGCATAGTGCAGCGCCATATATTCCATCTTTTTGGCGGGCGGCACGACGCTGACAAAGAGCAGCCGCCCCGCGCCGATGCCCCAGGCCATGTCCGACACGCCCAGCAGCACGGCGATGCCCAGCGCCACCGGCAGGCTGGCCGCCGATGCACGCGGCATCAACAGCCAGAGGATGGGCAGCACGATCTTGAGCGCCAACCCAGAGATCATCACCGGTTTGCTGCCGTAACGGTCCGACGCCCAGCCCCAGGGCAGGCTGGAGAGCAGGTTGCCCATCAGCGACCCCGACTGCAGCAGCACAATCGAGCCTTCGCGCAGCCCCACCTGCTCCTGCATAAAGAGCGGCAGGAACGAGACCATCGGCACGGTCCCCAGCGTGATCAGCGCCGCGCCGGCCAGATAGCGCACAAAGTTGCGGTCGCGCGCCGCCTCGGCCATCCCCGCCCAGGTGGAGCCTTGCTCGCGGCTGCGGCGCGCCGGCGCGCCGCCGGGGATCTTGGCTGCGGCCCAGACCGAGACAAAGCCAAAGACCACGCCCACGCTGATCAGCAGCATATAGCCCGACAGCCCGGCCATGCGGTCAAGCACATAGCCCGCCACGGCCACTGCCGCCAGCCCCACCAGCGTGGTATAGATGCTGTTGGTGGCGGAATACTTGCCGCGCACGCTGTTGGGGATATATTCCTGCAGCCAGGGGTAGACGCCCACCTCGGCCACGGAACGTGCCAGCGCAAAGCCGGCTGTCACCAGCATCACATAGGTGAGCAACCCACCCTGGCCGAAGCGCGCCGCCACCCATGGCGTCAACAGCAGCCCGGCAGTAATCGCTTTGCGCAGCCCAAAGAAGAGCAGATAGGTGCGTTTATAGCCAAAACGCGCCACCGCCGGCGCGATAAACAACGCCACCAGCCCCGAAAACGGGATCAGCGAGAGCATAAAGCCGACCTCGGTCTTGTCCATTCCCAAGTAGTTCAGGAAGAGCACAAAGACCGACCCAAAGAAAGTGAACTGGGCGAAGACCGTGTTGGTGGCGTTGGAGAAGATGCTCCACGGCAGACCGCGCAGCTTTTCCACGGTCGTCGGCTCTGTGGGGGAGACGGTCGGGCGCTCGTCCATCGAGCGTTGGGCGGAAGCACTGCTGGTCATAGGCGCGCTGAAGTCCATCCAAGGCCGGCCTGCGGCCATCGGGCGAGCCGGCCCCGCATCCGCAAAAACGGACACAAACAAAAAAGGAGGGAGCCAATCGGACTAGCAATGGCCCTCCTTGTACGATTGCCTTGTCTGAGAGCAGTCTAGCACGCGCCCCGGCGATGGACAAAACCGGGGCGCGTGTATCGCTCCCCTAGGAAATCAACCGCAGAATATAAGCCACAAAGGGCGCAAAGATCGCAAAGGCCAGAGAGGGAAGAGCAAAGAATGGGCTTTGCGCTCTTGCGGCTTTGCGGTGAACAGTCTGCACTAGAGCGCGTTGGCCTTTACAAACTCCACCACCTCATGCACATAGGCAAAGGCCAGACAGGTCACCGTGTCCGCGCCGCCATAGTAGATCGCCATGCGCCCGCTGGGTGCATCGACCAGCGCGGCGCAGGGGAAGGCCACATTGGGCACATCGCCCACCTGCTCATAAAGGCGCTGTGGCGAGAGCAGATAGGGCCGGCCGCGCGCGATCACCTTCCACGGCTGCTCCAAGTCCAGCAAGGCCGCGCCAAAGCTGTAGACAAAGCCGTTGCACGAGGTCAGCACGCCGTGATAGATCAGCAGCCAGCCCTCGTCGGTCTCGATCGGGGTCGGCCCCGCGCCGATCTTGGTGCTCTGCCAGCCGTCGCGCGTGCCCATCACCCAGCGGTGATGCCCCCAATGCTCCATGTCGGGGCTTTCGCTGTAGAAGATGTCGCCAAAGGGCGTGTGCCCGTTGTCGCTGGGCCGGCTGAGCATGGCATACTTGCCGCCGATGCGCCGCGGGAACATCACCCCATTGCGGTTAAAGGGCAGAAAGGCATTTTCCAGCTGATAAAACGTGCGAAAGTCGTGCGTATAGCCCACGCCGATGGTCGGGCCGTGATAGCCGTTGCACCAAGTCACAACGTAGCGGTCTTCGATCCAGCAGACGCGCGGGTCATAGCGGTACATCAAGCGCGTCACTTCGGCGTCATCGCCCTGGAATTCGATGGAGTCGTGTTCGATCTGCCAGGTGATGCCGTCGACCGAGCGCCCGCTGTGGATATTCATCTCGCGCGCCTGGTTGTCACAGCGAAAGACCCCAGCGAACTGCCCGCTATAGGGCACGACCGCGCTGTTAAAAATGCTGTTGGAGGTCGGGATCAGGTCGCGCGGGATGACCGGGTTGCCGCTGTAGCGCCAGA
>QEUY01000741.1 GCA_003577365.1 Chloroflexota bacterium
GCTACGTGACCGCCTCGCTGGCGACCTTCTTTATTGGGCGCGATGCCGCCAACGCCCAGGCCGAGATCGCAGGGGAAGAATCGCTGTCCGCGCTGCGTGCCGAGATCGCTGCGCTGCGCGCCGAAGTGCGCGCCCTGCGCCCGCCGGACATAGACTCGTAGATAGGATGCAGGGGCAGGCGGGGTCCTACCCCCGTTTCGGGGCTTGTCAAGCGCGCCGGTTCGTGCCATAGTAGTAGGTAAGTAGTGGATAAATGGGGTCGCGACGGCGTTCAGGACACAGGGAGGCCGCAGCCCATGAAAGCCAACCCGCTCTTCTTTCTGCTCCCGCTGTTGGTGCTGCTGGGCACGGCGACCACGGTCGTCGCGCTCGAAAGCCGGCGCACGCCGGATTGGCATTGGCAGACCACCCTCAACCGCTATCTGGCCGAAAACGCCGCCCAACCGGCACGGGTGCAAACCGTCACGCGCGCCCGCCAGCCGCATCAATTCACGCGCGAGATGGGTTCCCCCGTCTCCAACGATTGGCAGTGGCAGATCGAACGCCTGCCCTTCCCCCCGCAAACGCTCTACTGCGTGCTGCTCCGCTCCCCTGCGTCCGGCTCAGACGACAAGCCGCAAGCCCAAGTCGCCCAGGCCCAAATCGTCTATGTCGGCTATCTCAGCGATACGCTCTACCGCACCGGCTGGATCGTCTATGCCGGGCCGCACACCCCCTTTCCCCCGTCTCTGCCGCGCCAGCTTGCCGCGGTCGGGTGCGATCTAACCCTGCCATAACTGCCCCACTTCGCTGGCGCTTGTTTCCTGCGAACCCCGCAATTTGACGGGCGATTGTGCCAACCGGTACAATGTCGCAAAAATTGCTGTCAGACCGTACGCGCGCAATCACCAGGTTCACCAACCGCTTTGTATAAATCGCCCCTGGAAACCCGTCCTGACGCGTCTGGCTTTGCCCTGGTAGCTATCTACGGCTCCCCTTTCCTCCGCGACCGCCACAGCGCAGAGCATTGGGCCGAGCCTAGATATTTCCGGATGCCCACGCCTCTGGTCTTCCGAATCATTTCGGCAGAGGCTTTTTTATCGCATAGGATCAAGGAGAAACCACGTTGTTACAGGGAAACGCCGCCGTCATCTTTGCCCTTGTTCTAGGGTTGCTTGGAGTTGGGTTTGTCATCTGGCAAATTCAACGCGTGATGTCCGAGGATACCGGAAATGACACCATGCGCGAGATCGCCAAGGCGATCCAAGAGGGCGCATCGGCATTTCTACACCGTGAATACTCGACCATGACGATCTTTGTCGTCATCGTGGCCCTAGTGATCAGCGTCTTTCTGGAATGGCAAACCGCAGTCTGCTTTGTGGCCGGTGCGCTCACCTCTGCCGCCGCCGGCTATATCGGCATGTGGACGGCAGTGCGCTCCAACGTGCGTACCGCGGCCGCGGCCCAGCGCAGCCTCAACGACGGCCTGCGCGTCGCCTTCAGCAGCGGCTCGATCATGGGCATGGCCGTGGTCAGCTTCAGCATCTTGGGGTTGACCATCCTCTATCTGGCCTTCGACGGCAATGTCAACTACATCACCGGCTTTGGCTTTGGGGCCAGCAGCATCGCGCTCTTTGCGCGGGTCGGCGGCGGCATCTATACCAAGGCTGCCGACGTAGGCGCGGACCTGGTCGGCAAGGTGGAGCAAGGCATCCCTGAAGACGACCCGCGCAACCCCGCCGTGATCGCCGACAACGTGGGCGACAACGTAGGCGATGTGGCCGGCATGGGCGCCGACCTCTTCGAAAGCTATTCCGGTTCAATTGTGGCGGCCTCTGCCCTGGGCGCGCTGCTGGCTGCCGCCGATGCCTCCTATGCGGCCTTTATCGGGCTGCCCTTCCTCGTCGCCGGGGTGGGCATCCTCTCGGCGCTGATCGGCACCTTCCTGGTCAAGACCGAGGAGAACGCCAACCAAGAGCAGCTCTTGGCGACGCTGCGCCGCGCCGTCTGGGGCGCGTCGGCGCTGATCCTCGTCCTGACCGCGATCGTCGTGCCTCTGGCCGGCGTCAGCTTCAGCTATTGGTTTGTGATCTTGGTGGGACTCGTCGCCGGCAACGGCATCGCCTATTTCACCGAATACTACACCTCCTACACCGAAAAGCCGACCCGCTCTATTGCCACCGCGGCCGAGACCGGCTCCGCCACGCTGATCATCCAAGGCCTGGCCGTGGGGATGATCAGCACCGTTGCGCCGGTGCTGATCGTGGCGGTAGCCATCCTGATCGCCATCTGGCTGGGGATGAGTGCCTCCGGCGGCAATCTCAGCGCGGGCCTCTATGCTGTGGCGCTGGCGGGCGTCGGCATGTTGAGCACGCTGGGCGTCACCCTCGCCACCGACGCCTATGGGCCTGTGGCCGACAATGCCGGCGGCATCGCCGAGATGAGCGACCTACCCGACGAGGTCCGTTTCCGCACCGATGCGCTGGACAGCCTGGGCAACACCACCGCCGCCACCGGCAAAGGCTTTGCGATCGGCTCGGCGGTGCTCACCGCGCTGGCGCTCATGGCCGCCTATGTCGAGGCCGTGCGCGTCAACTACCCGGAGATGACGCTCAACTTGCTCGACCCGGTGATGCTGCCCGGCATTTTGATCGGCGCGGTGCTGCCCTATCTCTTTGCCGCGCTGACCATGACCGCAGTCGGCAAAGCAGCCTATGAGATTGTGCTGGAGGTGCGCCGCCAATTCCGCGAAATCCCCGGCCTGATGGAAGGCACGGGCCGCCCGGACTACAAGGCCTGCGTGCGCATCAGCGCCAACAGCGCGCTGCGCGAGATGGTGATCCCCGGTGCGCTGGCGGTCATCACCCCGCTGCTGGTCGGCTACATCCTGGGCGCAGAGGCGCTGGCGGGCATGTTGGTGGGGGCCACGGTCTCCGGCTTT
>QEUY01000742.1 GCA_003577365.1 Chloroflexota bacterium
CAAGGGCGGCGCCGGCAAAACCACCACCGCCGTGCATCTCGCCGCCGGGCTGGCGCGCGCCGGGCGGCGCGTGCTGCTCGTCGACCTCGACAAACAGGGGCACTGCGCCACCTTCTTGGGCCGCGACCCCGCCCCGCGCCTCTATGACCTGCTCGTGCGCGAGCGCGAGCTGGCCGACCTGATCGCCGAGGTGCGCCCGCATTTGCACCTGCTCGCCTCCAACTCCGAGACGCTGCTGGCGCAGGACTTTGCGCGGCTGCGCAACGCCCAGGCCGACCTGCTCGAACACGCCCTGGTGCGCAAGGCGGTGGGCTATGACTTTGTGGTCTTCGACACGCCGCCCCAAGGGCTGCTGCAGGAGTGCGCCCTCTACAGCACCGACCGGCTGGTCATCCCCGTGCCGGTCGACTACCCCGGCATGGACGGCGCCGCCCAGTTTGTGCAGGTCGTACAGACGATCCAGGCGCGCGAGCAGTTGCCGCCGCCGGCGCGCTACTTTGTGCCGATGTTTGTCGACCTGCGCACCAGCGAGAGCAAATACAATTTGAGGCTGCTGCAGGAGCGCTTTGGCGAGCAGGTGACGGCGCCGATCCCGGTGCGCACGCGCATGCGCGAGGCGATCGCCGAGGGCAAGACGATCTTCGAGTATGCGCCGGGCGAGGACATCGCCGCGCTCTACGCCGGCCTCTGCACGCTGCTGGAGGCCGCCCATGGCTAGACAGTCTTTCCCTGCGGCCGCTGCGCGCCGCAGGGGCCGCAGGCAAGCTCAGGAGGCCGCCCATGGCTAGACCGAGCCAGCGCCGCGACCCGCTGGCGCAGAGCCAAACCCAGCCCGCCACGATGGTGGTCGAGCAGGTGCGCGTGGAGCTGCTCTACGACTACAGCCGGCTGCCCGCCCCCCAGCGCCGCTTGGCGGAGGAGGCGGCGCGCACGATCAAGCCGCGGCTGCGCCGCGCCGCCGCGGACATCTTTGTGATCGGCGCCGCGCTCAACGGCGTCAAGGCCCAGCTCGAACACGGCCAGTTCGGCGACTGGCTGGCGGTCGAGTTTGGGCTGTCGCGGCGCATGGCGCAGCACTTTATGAACGTGGCCACACGCTTGCAGGCCAAAAGCGAAAAGTTTTCGCATTTGCCGCCCAGCACGCTCTATCTGCTGGCCGCGCCGACCACGCCCGACGAGGCGATCCGCGTGGTCGAGGAACGCTTGGACGCCGGCGACCGGCCCCAACTGGCGCGCGTGGCGCGCATCGTCGAGCTGAGCAAACAGGCGCAGCGCACGCCGTCCTCCCCGGCCCCTGCGCCCGCCGCGCCGCTCTCCGCCACCCAGGCCGGAACGCTGGCGCGCGAGGTGCAGGCGGCGATGGCGCTGGTGCTCGAAGATGCGTTGGCGCAGGCGCTGGCGCGCCTCGACAGCATCCCCGGCGACAAGCAGCCGGGCGAGCTGTGGGGCAAGCTGTTTCACAACCGCGAATACAGCCGCGTGCGCAACGAGGTGGCGGCGCTGCTGCGCCAGGTGCAGGCGCGACGGGCGGGATAGGTACCGCAAAGGGCGCAAAGGTCAGAAGAGAAAAGCCCAGACGAGAAAAGCCCAGACGAGAACAGGCAGACGGAAGGCGGGCGGGGAGTCCCCCCGCAGGAGCGAGCGATGCGCGGCGCGGTCGCCGGCTTGACCCGGCCCCCTGCCCACGGCATGCGCGGCGTGCAGATCCA
Source organism: Chloroflexota bacterium (assembly GCA_003577365.1). Lineage (GTDB taxonomy): Bacteria > Chloroflexota > Anaerolineae > Caldilineales > Caldilineaceae > QEUY01. The sequence continues at coordinate 1,710 of QEUY01000742.1, forward strand.
GCCCTGTATGCGGCTGGCGCAGATGGGCCGCGCGCTGGGCCGCGGCAGCAGACGAGGCGTGAGAAGGCTCGGCTCACAACATGCGCCGGGTCATGGAGATGCCGGTCAGCAGCCCCAGGATGTAGGCGATCAGCATGACGATCACCACCCCTTCGAAGGAGATTTCGAACCCCATAGCGCCCGCTCCTTTCACCGCCCCCATCGCTTCGGCTCACGGGTTGGCTCGCGTTCGGCTCTCTGCTTGTCTACTCAGCAGCAGACGCGCCCTGCGTGATGCGCCCTATGTGATGCGCCCTGTGTATCCAAACGTGTACCGAACCGCGCCCCGACCGCATTGCCCAGCGCCCGATTGCTGCCGATAAGCCCAGTAGGGGCGGGTCAGCCGCCTGCGCCGCCGGGGCGCGGGGATCTGTCATGCTGAGCCCGGCGCCGCTTGCGGCGCGAAGCATCTCTCTGGGGTGCATGATCCAGAGAGACCCTTCGCCCTGCTCAGGGCAGTTCCGGTGCTGCGCACCCCTCGGCGACGGCGGCGAACCCCGGCCCCGCCCACGCGTGTGGCGCGCGATCGCCCAAGTGAGGTAGCATATGTTCACAGAGGAGCCGATTCGATGATGGGGCGTGATTGGAGGAGCGCGGCGCACCGCAGGTGGGCCGCAAGCGAGGCAAGCATGGACGAGCAGCGCAGCGCGCACGAGGCCGCGCACGAGTCCGCGCAAGGGGCCGGGCAAGAGGCCGTCTGGCAGGCCTGGCTGGCGCGCTGGGCCGCCGAGACGCCCATCCAACCCTGGGTGGAAGCGAGCGAGGCAGCAAGCCCCGGCGAGCTGTTGGCCGTGAGCGCCGCCTGCGCCCCGCTGGCGCGGCTGCTGGCGCGCCGCCCCCAGGCGCGCGACGGCTGGGTGCGCGCCC
>QEUY01000743.1:0-1288 GCA_003577365.1 Chloroflexota bacterium
AAGTCGCCAAGAGCACAAAGGGCGGAGAAGATGGGCACAAAAAGCCGCAGGAGCAGCGCGTCAGCCGTACCGATTTGTTCCAGGTGTACCGGGCAAAAACCAAGCTGAAAGAGCGTCCATAGAGGGCCAATGATAGTTGGGACATGCTTCTTGAACAAGGGACATGGGGATAGTCCTTTATTAGCTCGTTTGCCAAAAGGTTGAGCAGAATCCTAGATACCGCCTCAATAGTGGATACCGATCGTGTCGCCGACGGCAATGCCCTGGCGGGCGATGGTTCCGGCGGGCAGTTCGATCACAAAGCGCGCCTGGCGGCGGATGCGCGCAAACCGCCAGGGGCGCAGATTCTCGTCGACGTCGATCACCCGGCCATCGCTGCGCACATAGAGCACGTCGATCGGGATCGCCATGAAATGGGTGTGGATGCTGTTGGCCGGCGTCAACAGCAAGCCGTCACCCGGCGGTAGGTCGCGCACCCCCATCAGCCCCTTCATGCGCGTCCAGAAGGTATTGGCCACGCGGCCATCCTGCACGATGCGCGTGCGTTGGGTCAGGTTATCGACTTGCAGCATAGGGTCCCCCCTGATTTCCCGATCTAGTTGGACGAGTCATACCACGCGCCGATATCCTTCAGCCCGAAGATGCTCGGCGGCAGATGGACGCCCGCCTGCTCGATGCGTTCGTTGACGCGCGGGCGCAGCCCGGTGGGGCGCAGTTCGCCCAGGATCTTGCCGTTCTCGTCGATGCCGGTCTGCTCAAAGCGAAAGATGTCTTGCATCACAATCGTGTCGCCTTCCATGCCTAAGACCTCGGAACACTGCACGACCTTGCGGCTGCCGTCGCGCAACCGTTCTTGATGCACGATCAGGTCAATGGCCGATGCGATCTGCTGGCGGATGGCGCGCAGCGGCAGGTCCATCCCGGCCATCAACACCATCGTCTCGATGCGGTTGAGCGTATCGCGCGCCCCGTTGGAGTGGACGGTAGTCAGCGAGCCGTCGTGACCGGTGTTCATGGCCTGGAGCATGTCCAAGGTTTCGCCGCTGCGACATTCGCCCACCACCACGCGGTCGGGACGCATACGCAGCGAGTTGACCACCAGCTCGCGGATGCCGATGCGCCCCTTGCCTTCGATGTTGGCGGGCCGCGATTCCAAGCGCACGACGTGCGGCTGCTGAAGCTGCAGCTCGGCGGCGTCTTCGATGGTGAGGATGCGCTCGTCGGCAGGGATGAAGCTGGAGAGCACGTTGAGCAGCGTCGTCTTGCCCGACCCCGTGCCGCCGCTGAT
>QEUY01000743.1:1294-3906 GCA_003577365.1 Chloroflexota bacterium
CCGTGCCGCCGCTGATGATGATGTTGAGCGCGGCATGCACCGACGCCTTGAGGAATTGGGCAAACTCCGGCGTCATCGACCCAAAGCGGATCAGGTCATCCACCTTGAGCGGGTCCTTTTTGAACTTGCGGATGGTGATGCACGGCCCCACCAGCGCCAAGGGCGGGATGATGGCGTTGACGCGCGAGCCGTCGGGCAGGCGCGCATCCACCATGGGCGAGGCTTCGTCAATGCGCCGGCCCAACGGCGCGACGATGCGCTCGATCACGCGCAGCACATGGCTGTTGTCCACAAATTTAACGTCAGTCAGGGTGAGCTTACCCTTTTGTTCGATATAGACCTGGTTTGGCCCATTGACCATCACCTCGCTGATGTCGTCGCGGTCGAGCAGCGGCTGGATCGGCCCATAGCCGAGGATGTCGGCCATGATCAGCCCCATCATCTGCTCGCGCTCGACGCGGCTCACGACCAGGTTGGCGTCGGCCAGCGCCTTAGTAAAGATCGGTTCGGCGATGCGCTTGAGTTCGTCTACATCCGGCGTATCGGTCACCGATTTGATCTCGTTGACCAGATACTGCTGCACCTCGCTGCGCACCTTCTCGAAGCCGGGCGGCGGGGTATAGCCCACCACATTCACCGTCGCCGGCGCGGGCGCGGCGGCAGGCTGGAGCGCAGGCGGGGTCGCGACCGGCGCAGCCGCGCGTGCGGCGCTGCCATTGGCGGCGGGCGGCGGCGTGGAACGGTTGCGGAAGAGTGCCATCCAAGCGTCCTTTCTACTTAAGCCAGACCGGGTCCCAATCCTCGTAGGGGTTGTTGCTGATGTTGCGCTGCCCCGAGCCGTCGCTGCCCATGACCCAGACCTGGCGGCGGCCCCCGCGGTTGCTGTAGAAGGCCAACTGCCGGCTGTCGGGCGACCAGGTGGGGTGCTTATCCCATTCCCATTCGTTCCAGGTCAGTTGGCGCGGGTCGCCGCCGCTCGCCGCCATGACCCAGATCTCGTCGTTATAGGTGTGGTTGCTCACAAAGGCGATGGTCTGTCCATCGGGCGACCAGACCGGGTCATACTCGTCCTCGTTGAAGGAGGTGAACGAGATCAGCCCCCGCCCATCGGCGGCGGCCATAAAGATATTAGCGTCGCTGCGTCCCTCGATGCTCTGCACAAAGACATGGCGGCTGCCGTCCGGCGACCACTGCTCCTTTTCATAGAGCAGGTTGAACTGGCTGCGGATCGTCTCCGGCGCGGGCTGGGCATTGCTGCCGTCGGGCTGCATGACGAAGATCTCTTCGGCCCCGTTGCGGTTGGTGCGAAACGCGATCCAGCCCTGGAAGCTGGGCGCAGGGGTGGAGGTCGGTTCCGGGGTGGGCGGCGGCGCGACCGGCTCAACCGGTGCGACATAGGCCGCGGGCTGCGGAATGGGGGTCGGCTCGGGCGTGGGTGTGGCCGTGGGCGTGCCTGCCAAGCGCGCCTGTGCCTCGCCGGTGTCGGCCACACGCAACCCCGCGGCCAACTGATAGAGTTCACGCGCATAGTCGGGCGATCCACCCGCGGCGGCGGTGTCGCCCAGGGTCAAATACAGGCGGTAGAGCTGTTCGGCCAGCGCGCCGCCCAGAAAGGCGGGATTCTCGTCATACACCCCGCGCCACAGGTTGACGGCGTCGAGCAGGTCGCCGTTCTTGACGGCGCGCTCCCCCTTGAAATAGCTGTCCAGCCGGTCCAGCGCAGTCGCGGCGACCTCCGGCTGCACACCGGCGCTCTGCGCCTTGCGCAGATAGGCGCGCGCCTCTTGGGGGCCGGCCCCCTCTGCCGGGGTGCGCGCCAGCAGATCTTGTCCAGCATAGAGATAGGCTTCGTTGAGATGCAGCGCCAGCGTTTCGGGCTGATAATCGGCGGCCAACGCCACCTGCTCATAGCCGCGCACCGCTTCCAGCCAGCGATGTTGGGCGAAGGACTTCTCCGCCGCGGCAAAGAGTTGGCCCACCTGCATCAACCCTTGCAGCCGCACGATCTGCGCATCGACATCGCGAAAGGCCGGAGAGGCGCGCTGGATGCCGGCCAACAGCTTGAGCGCGCGCGGCACGTTGCCTGCGTCGGCGACCTGGCGCGCGATGTCATAGGTGACCGCCATGTTCATCTGCCGCCGCGCCTCCTCCATGCCCTGGCGGGCGGGCAAAAAGCCAGGGTCGCGCGCCAGCACACCGGCATAGATCGCCTTGGCTTCCTCGTAATTGCCTGCCTGCAGCAGCCCGGTCGCCTCGTCCACCAGCGACTGATTGGCGCGCGCCATTGCCACCACCTGACGCGAGGGCGCGATCAGATTCTGATAGAAGACTACGCCGCTGAGGAACAGCGCCAGCACCAAGAAGAAGGGCAGAGAACGGCGCAGCAGCCAGGCTTGGCCCACGGTCAAGCGCCGCCCCTTGATCTTGCCTGTCCACTGCCGCATGAGGTCGGCCTTGAGCGCAGCCTCACCCAACAACGCGTCGAGCATCTCCGCATCAGGACAATCGGCGGGGAGATTGGCGCGCAGGCCGCGCAGCTTCTCGACCACCTGGGGCCAGGCCCCAAACTGCATCGCCTGTTGCGCAGCGCGGAAACGCGGGTCATGCAGGAT
>QEUY01000744.1 GCA_003577365.1 Chloroflexota bacterium
CAGCGCAAAGAGCTTGAGAAGCCCGGCCAGACAGCCGGGACGATCATCGCGGACTTCGTGTTCGTACACTGCCATTCCTCCTATCTCACCAACTCCCACGCTAGATGTTGGATCTCCGGCAGGATCAGTTTTTCCATCGCCAGACGCACGGCGTTGGGCGAGCCAGGCGTGCTAAAGACGACCTTATCGCCATAGACCCCGGCTGTAGCGCGGCTTAACATGGCCGCCGCGCCCACCTCCTGATAGCTCAACATGCGGAACAGCTCGCCAAAACCAGGCAGCGGTTTTTCCAGCGCGCGGCTGATCACGTCATAGGTGCGGTCGCGACGGCTGATGCCCGTGCCGCCGTTGAAGATGATCAGCCGGGCGGCGCTGCCGGCTAACTCTGACAGCGCGGCGGACACCTGCTCCGGCTCGTCGCGCACGATGCGATGGGCAATGACCGTATGCCCCGCGGCCTCCGCCAGTTGGCGGATCAGGTTGCCGCTGACATCGGTCTCTGGGGTACGCGTGTCGCTGACGGTGACAATCGCCAGGGGAACGCTCCCCTGGCCGGCGGCTTGTTGGCGATGGTCGGCTGCGCCCATTAGTAGAGGTCCTTTGCTTCCAGGGTGATCGTGTCGTATGAGCCGGGCAGGCTGCCCACGCTGAAATCGGCGGTGCGGCAGGCGATCTGATTGTAGAAGCGGCCCGCCTGCACTTGGACGCCGACCGTGGCTTGGGGCGGCGGCATCACCCCGTCGGGCAGCGCGCCATAGTGGAGGTCAATGCGCCCGCTGCGGTGCAGCACGATCTGGAAGCTTACCACATAAGCAGGCACAACGCCCGCCGCCGACGGCACATTGGCATATTCGACCACAAAGCGGTCGGGGTCGGGCTGGAAGGTGGAGACGCGGCTGCCCGCCATGCCCGGTTCCAGGTCGGCCCACCAGCCGTAGACCGCGGCTTGCGGCCAGAGCTGGTTAGCCAAACAGCGGTTGGGCAGCAGCGGCCGATTTGGGTCTGGAAGGGAGGCCGGGAAGGCGATAAAGCCGTCGGCAAAGAGCCGGGCCTCGGCCAGCGTTTGGCCGTAGACCTCCACCGCAAAGGGCAGCGTGATGCCGGTGCTGGCGCTGCCGGTGAGCGCATGCAGGGTGCGGCCCTCCGGCCCCGGCTCCAGCCAGGCCTCCGCCGCTTGCCGGGTGATCAGGGGCAGATGGCGGCGCGGGGCGAGCGGGCGATGCACCGTCACCTCCACAGGGATGATCTGCTGCACCTGTGCGCCGCTGCTGCGCGTGCTGACAAGCAGCAGATTGGCTTTATGCTGCCCCAGCGCCAACTGCGTGGGGGTGATCACGACATTGGCCTGGGCTGGTTCGCCATAGCGCACGCTGCCGCCCGCGGGGCTGCCCACCGCCAGCCAGTCCAGCCCGCGCGTGGTCGAAAGCGTCCAGGTGATCGGGTCGAGGCTGGGGTTCTCCAAGGTCAGCGCGGCCTGCTGCGGCGCGCCCCCCTGGGCGGCGGCGACGCGCAACCGGTTTTGCGAGACGGTGACCTGCGCCGGGAGCGCAGCGCGCAGCGCGGCGGCGGCGTCCAAGCGACCTGCGCCGGCCTGGTCGGCATCAGCGTTGATCGGCGCGACGCTGGCGCGCAGGATCTCGCCCACCTGCGCCGCGCTCAGGTCACGGTTCATGCTCCAGACCAGCGCGGCCACGCCGCTGACCAGCGCCGTAGACGTGCTCGTGCCCGTCTTGAGGCAGTAGCCGCCGCCGTCCACCTCGCGCCGCCCAACCTCACAATTCTTCGGAATCGCCAGCTTGGACCAGGTGCTGAGGATCGCAGGCCCCGAACCGCCGCCGGGCGCGACCAGATCAAGTTCCGGCCCCGCCGCGCTGTAATAGGCTGGCACGTCGGCATAGGTGGTCGCACCCACCGTCAGCACGCCCGGATAGGCCCCAGGGTAAGAGACGGGACAGGGAGTTTCTGTAATATCGCAGTTCCCCGCCGCCGCGATCACCAGCGCGCCCTTGGAGATGGCATAGGCCACCGCCGCACGCAGGGGCGTGCTGTCCGCCCCGCCGACGAGCACCAGGCTTAAGTTGATGATGTCTGCGGGGACGAGAGCGTCGACCGCATCGCGCACGGCTTGGGCCAGGGTCGTAGAATCGCCCTCCCCATTGGCCCGAAAGGTCTTGTACGGCTCCAACACGACGTCCAGCGCCGCGCCCGCCATGCCTTGGCCGTTGTTGGTCAGCGCGCCGATCAGCCCGGCGATGTGCGTGCCGTGGCCGTTGTCGTCGGGCGCGGGCGCGTCGCCCGGAATATTCGTGAGATAGTTGCGCCCCGCCGCCAGCCGGTTCGCCAGGTCGGGGTGCATGTAATCCACGCCGGTGTCGACCATGACGACACGGATGGGGTCATCGGGGCCGGCGGTCTGCGCCAAGGCCCAGGCGCGGCTCAGGTTGATGCGCTGCGCATACCACTGTTCCGGATAGAGCGTGTCGTCGACGACAAAGGGCGTCTCCGCGCCGGCGGCTTGGGCGGGCGTCTCGACGGCGATAGGCACTTCGGCGATCTGCGCCAACCAATCGGGTTCGGCAAAGGCCACGCCGGGCTGCTGTTGCAGCCGTTC